>DAOVUR010000034.1 GCA_030632465.1 bacterium
TGATTGCAGCAACCTTAACACCCATAACTGTAGCCATCTCTTTCTGGCCCTTAGCATCATGTGGTAGGAACTCATGTAGCGGTGGATCGAGCAGACGAACTGTGCAAGGTAGTCCTTTAAGAGCCTTGAAGATGCCTGTGAAATCTTTGCGCTGTAGCGGTAAGAGTTCTTTTAGTGCTTGGTTATACTGTTTTAGTGGAGCAGCAATTTTTGCTTCTAATGCTTTCTTTTCTGCACCTTCAGCCAATTCAAGCTGAGCACGTAGACTCTTAACTTCTTCTGCAACCAGAATCAAGCGGCGGAACGAAATAATACGATCGCCTTCGAAGAACATATGTTCTGTACGGCAAAGACCAATACCTTGTGCGCCGAACTTCATAGCAACTTTAGCGTCGTTTGGTGTATCAGCATTAGTACGAACATCCATCTTGCGATATTTGTCAGCCAATTTCATGATGATACCAAAGGCACCTGTCAACTTAGGATCAACAGAATCAACTTCGCCATTGTAAACAGCACCAATAGAACCATTAAGAGAGATGAATGCACCTTCCTTAACAGTAGTACCGTTGATAACCATGTTTTTCTTACCGTAGTGCATGATAACTTCACCAGCACCAGCAACACAGCATATTCCCATACCGCGAGCAACTACCGCTGCATGAGAAGTCATGCCGCCACGTGAAGTAAGAATGCCCTTAGCAACAGCCATACCGCCAATATCTTCTGGGCTTGTTTCTGTACGACAAAGAATAACTTGCTTACCTGCAGCAACCCACTCTTCAGCCTTATCAGCGCTGAACACAACCTGTCCAGTAGCAGCACCTGGTGAAGCAGGAAGACCAACAGTAAGTTTCTTAGCTTTATCTTCAGCGGCTTTGATAAATACAGGATGCAATAGTTGATCAAGTGAAGCAGGATCAACACGAAGCACAGCTTCTTTTTCTGTGATCAGCTTTTCTTGAACCATATCAACAGCAATCTTTACAGCTGCACCAGCAGTACGTTTACCGCTACGAGTCTGAAGCATATAAAGTGCTCCATCTTCAACAGTAAACTCAATATCCTGCATATCCTTATAATGCTTTTCAAGCTTAACACGGATACTATCTAGCTGTTTGAACATCTTTGGCATGATTTCCTGTAAAGACGGGAAGTCTGCTTTGCGGACTTTTTCGTCAACACCCTGCAGCTTAGCCCAGTCGCGAGATCCTTTGGTAGTTAGCTGCTGTGGAGTACGAATACCAGCAACAACATCTTCACCCTGTGCATTGATCAAATATTCACCATAGAAATATTTGTTTGCGCCAGTAGATGGATCGCGAGTAAATGCAACACCAGTAGCTGAGTTAGTGCCGGAGTTACCAAACACCATTGCCTGTACATTTACAGCTGTTCCGAGTAGACCACGAATATCGTTAAGTGAACGATACTTAATAGCACGTGGATTGTTCCAAGAACCAAATACAGCATCAATACCAGCATAGAGCTGCTTCATTGGATCTTCTGGGAAGTTCTTGCCAGTATCTCTTTTAACAACTGCTTTGTAGCGTTTAACAACTTCTCTTAGATCAGCAGTTTCAAGATCAGTATCTAGAGCAACACCTTTTTTCTTCTTAACAGCAGTAAGCTCAGCTTCAAAGTCATGATGTGGTACACCAAGAACAACGTCACCAAACATCTGGATAAAACGACGATATGAATCTAGAACAAAGCGTTCATTACCAGTAAGCTCAATCATTGCAGCTACTGTTTCCTTGTTTAAACCAAGGTTAAGAACAGTGTCCATCATACCAGGCATAGAAACAGCAGCACCAGAGCGAACTGAAAGTAGTAGTGGGTTAGGTCCTTTTCCGAAAGTCTTGCCTGTTTCTTTTTGTAGACGCTTGATAGCTTTATCAACTTCACCAGCAACAGTGGCAAATAATTTCTTCTTGCCCATTTTGTAATACTGCTCACATGCTTCAGTTGTAAGAGTAAATCCACCAGGAACAGGTAAGCCCAAAGTAGCCATTTCAGCCAAATTCGCGCCTTTTCCGCCCAATAACATCTTCATAGATGCTTTACCCTGCGAATTCCCACCACCAAATGAATATACATACTTCACTGCTTTTACCTTCTTAGCAACTGTCTTTTTCTTAGACGCTACCTTCTTCTTTGCTTTTGCCATAATATTACGTTTCCTTTACTTTAGTTATACGGCTTAAATATCGGCATCCTACAAGGATGCTTATGAATTATTCCTATCTAGTAAAATCGAGCTAAAACATTAATCTTTGATGCTTGTTATGTCAAGCTATACCGCAATCTTCTGGAAAGATATCGCCCATTGTTGCTCTTGGCGTCTGCGTTATAGTGCGCTTAATTCCCTGAAGCGTATTTGAGCGACATTCGTTTAGCTGTATAATAAAGTTCCGACAGGACGTAACAAATGCGCCTGACGCCTTTACCATATACTGCTCCAGTCGATCAGAAGTAACCACTGTGACTCGCTCCGTGCGTGGCGTATTTTCCACTAACTGCTCTATTACAGTATCAGCAGTAGATTCAGCAGTAGCAAATAGAACCTTGAAATCGGGCGTCTGATACTCAGGTGCTGCGCCACCAACAGTTCCGTCATAAACAAGAGTAACCTGCGCACCAGACTCACCAGCGAACTCACGCATTCTACACGATAATTGATGCCGCGCCTCTTCAAAATTCCACTTTCCAGGTAGATTTTCCACTTCCCGTATGGTGTGCAAGAGATTATTGCCGTCAATTATATATAGTTCGCTCATAAGACACACAACATACTCCTGATGCATCATAGGGTCTAGTGTAAATTAATATTTCTTATGATTATCGCTGTAATATTAGACTTTGCCTAAAATCTCTGATATATTACCTCTTCACAATTAAATAACCAAAAAGAGGTGCAAATGCCTCAAAAGGAACCAAAAGATGAAGAAATTAGCCTATCTAACCATAATATTATCTTTCCTGCTTGCAGGCTGCGCCACATCCCACAAGAATATGGCTTTTCAGACATCAACTATAGATGCTCTTCTTGCTGGCGTATATGACGGAGACACATCATGCCGTGAACTACTGCAACATGGTGACTTTGGTATCGGCACATTTGATCATTTAGATGGCGAGATGCTTGTTTTAGACGGAAAAATATATCAGATAAAAGCTGATGGTAAAGTCTATAGGCCTAAAAAATCGACTAAA
Source organism: bacterium (assembly GCA_030632465.1). Classification (GTDB taxonomy): domain Bacteria; phylum Verrucomicrobiota; class Kiritimatiellia; order UBA8416; family CAMZLY01; genus CAMZLY01. The sequence goes on from DAOVUR010000034.1 coordinate 3,217, forward strand.
ACACCATTTGCCACCATCTGTAAATTTAAGCCCGACAGCTCTATTCCTATTGAAACCGGCTCAACATATGGCGACATACGAACAGTAATAGATAAACACGCGCCCAACCAGAACCTCTTTTACGCAATCAAGATCAAAGGAGATTTCAACGCGATCAAGACTCGCAGTGTTCCAGCACAGAAGAAGCCATATCCAGCACTTAAAATTGTCACAAGTAATCAGCCAGAATTCCCTATGGAAGATATCTCCGGTACAATAGTAGGCTTTCGCTGTCCCGCTTATGTCAAAGGCATAAATGTTCCCGGCTACCACTTACACTTTATCAGTGACGACAAGTCTAAAGGCGGCCATGTCTTAAGTTTCGATATTAAAGAAGCAAAATGTGAGGTCGACGTCCTAAACAACTACTTCCTCACACTACCAGCCGACGCCGAAGAATTTGCCAAAACCGACCTCTCCAAAGATCGCACTAAAGATCTGTATGACGTAGAGCAATAAGTAAATCAGCATTCCAACTTGTCACGGCGTAGCCAAAGGTGAAGACGGATGCTGATCAAAAACAGATATGGAAAGCTGTTTTACAACAGAACGATCATTGAGCGGCTTGTCCGGGCATAGTTACACATTATGAGGTCATTGAGCGGAGCCGAAATGCCCTCATGCACTACCAAAATATAATAGCCGCGCCGATACCAAAAACGCATAGATCAACAATTGCATGACTAAGATATCCAGGCCAGATCGATCGATACTTGATATACATAAATGACCATAATGCCGCGCCAATAAATATACCTACCGAACCTACAACAACCACAAGATTACTAAAGTAGAGATGCATGGCGAAAATATGATGAAACGTAAAGAAAAAGGCTGCAAATAGTATTGCCCCAACAGAATGCATCACATTCTCCGCCTTCTCAACACAGAACCAGCGCCACACATACTCCTCCAAGACCGAATTGACCAGAATCCAGTAGAGCGATCCACCGATATAGACTGGCAGCGAGTTCAGGCCTATCTCCGTCATCTTCTCAATAAGAAATTCTTTATCAATAAGAGTAGTACCAACAGTATTATAGAGCAGAAGAATAAAACCGGTAATCGCAAGCCCCGTAATCAGGCCCACTAGGAATCCACCTTTTCTTGGTCGCGAAAGACTGAACTTCTTCTTATCAACCAGCTTAAGCCAGACAACCGGAAAGAGAAAGAGCCAGATCTTACTAGCGATAAAAATAGTACTGCCCAATTTTGAATTAGGAAACCAGTACATCCCCGCCAACACCCCAACAGTTGGAGCTGGCACCAACAACAATAGTGCTAAAATAGATTTTTTCATATACGCATCCTACAGAAATATTGAACTCTGTCAAAATCTTTCAGGCTAGGTTTCGGGGAACTGACACCAGGTGCTTAGGATTACGATTAGGATTAGGATAAAAAATTTCAGCATACACGGCCAACTGTAACGCACAATCCACCCGCCACGTACCAGCGCCAAACGTCACTTGCAACTTCACACAATAATTTGCTATTATCATCAGCATTATGAAACAGAAATATATATGGCTACTTCTATCAGTTCCGCTCTTAAGCATTCTATTCTGTGCTCAAGATGTTGCTATTGATGATGGCATGGCGCGCATGGCTCACGGGCAAGCAGTGGATCAAAGCAAAACTATTGCTGTAACCTTGCATGAGGTAGATGCGCTAAAAAATATATCTATATCAGCAGAAATCGATCCTATGGAAGCAAGTTTATTAAAAGCGCAAGGTGGCAATCTTGCAGCTGGTAACTCTATGCCGCTATCACCCATGCCTGCAGAAAACTCATTTCAGTCATCTGATGATACCAAATCAGACTTATTCAGTTTTGATACACCAGCAGCCGATAAAGAGACTCGGAGCTGGGGCTGGGTAGATAGAGATATTCAGAATATTGATAGTTACCGCGGCACAGAAACCAGAAGAGAATCGACTGAAGATTTCTTCCAGAATAGCGATTCAGGATCAGGTTTTGGCGGCGCACGTGAGTCCTTCTTTGATAACACACTATATGGCTCAGATAAAGACAACGCCTCAGCCGCATGGTGATTTTCCAGAACAAGCAGTTTAAAAGTTACCCTTTAAAAAGAGCACTCCCATATATAGCCGGAACGCTTAGGATTATCAGTCTCACCAATATAAGCAACACCATCAACAACCACTAACTCGTGGCAACGATAGCACAACGTACCATCAGGTGATTCTACAATACCTAGTAGCTCAAAGTTTCCAGTTGCACGATCATAGCGCGCTAGACGTGGTGCGCCGTCATTGCCGCCACAGAGGTAAATGTAACCATCATCAGCTAGATAGATGCCGGGAAGTCGTTTGCCGGTAAACGGTTTGCCAAGATATGTAACGCTCTTATCTTGCGGGTCTATACGAAACAGTTCGCCTAATGCGGATCCAGTATAAATATATCCATCATCACCAGTTATACATGAATCAATTGGTCCAGCACCAGGGTACATGATATTTGCTGCAGCTAATGCATTAGGAAAAGAACATCCTTCAGGGAATTCATATCTATTCTCATCAGGCATATATCGGAAGAAAGCTTGTGTTCCACCATCATAAGTGCCCCATACGCCGCCGTCATGATCAATGGCGCCAATATGCGGGATTGATTCCATAGGATCACTGCGAAGCAACTTCTTCTTTTTCATATCATACACCGCAAAACAAGAGCCAGGCATTGTATACATATAAATCTTTTTACGTTTAGGATCATATCCTGTTGCCTGATAGAAATCGCCTGGCGTTGGTTCTGCAATAAGATCGAATTGGCGATCTTTAATGCGGTAACGAATTAGTTTACCACCTTTAGAATCAACGGTCTGCGAGACTGGCGACAGTGTGGATGTCCCAAAATATAAAGCATCCTCTTTCTCATCCAGCCAGATTCCTTTATGAATTTTAGCTTCTAGGCTATACCAATATCCACTATGTGCATATCCACAAGAACGGAATTTACTAGTTTTGGGATTAAACTCTACAAGGAGATCTCCGCCGGACTGAGTACAGCCTACATAAATGCGTTTTCTTTTTGGGTGATAACACATAGAGACAAAAAAATATCTGTTCTTTCGTATTACCTTTGCAAACTTCTTGTTAGCAGCCAGCTCCTCATCAGAAGCTCCTGTAATATCAAGATCATAATCTTTGAAAATATGATATTTAACATCCATTTTATTTATCCCATTTAATATTAAATAATCTTTCTGCTGTTGCAGAGAAATTATCACGACAGCTATATCCTGTAATAAATACTCTATACGCCTGCTGATTGCCACTATTTTTCTAGTTATTTCTATTCCCTATGTACTCTGTCATGATGGAAGTGCCGAGTTGTTCGGTTGAACGATAATCGTCCGCCAGCATCCTCGCCCGCTATCGTCAACCCGTTTTTTGGCCAGAGAAAGGAACTTTTTTCAGTTCTCTGTCCTCAGTTCTCTGATCTCAGTCTTTTATCTCTATCTTAATCTCATCAGAGTTGGCTCGTAGTTCCGGTGCATACATAGCGTACGCTTTTGTCGGTAATGCGCTAAACTTACCGGGGATCTCGGCGCGCATACGGTATGAGACTGAATGTTTGCCGCGCGCCAGTTTTTGGACAAATAGGCAGACTTTCTCATCGCGCAGCTCCATATACGCACCTAATGAATTTCCGTTATATCCACTACGAACATCAACAGGCTCAAAACCGGCGACTTTCATATCTTCAAAGATTATATATTCATAATCGTTCTTGCTCTGGATTTCCAGTTCTATCTCTACTAAGTCGCCGCTTGTAATCTCGTCCATATTTGCAATCGGTAGCCGTTCATATTTCTCTACCTTCTGATCCAGCGCCTGACCATGAGCACCAGAAACCTTGATCTTCTTATCTACTTTGACCAGCTTGTAATATTTACGATCTACTTTTATTTCTAGGCCGGCTTTTGTAATAAAATCTTCCAACGAAAAATAAGTTAAGTACGCATTAAAATATACTGGCCCCTCACCTTTACGACGTACTTCAATTGTATGCTTGCCGCCAGTAACATCTGCACCTGTTAATACGAACTTATTATTAAAGGTGAAAAGATTCTCAGCAGTAATATGCTCTTCTTGTCGCTTCTTACCATCAATATATATTTCAACAGTCATATCAGGCTTATCTTCGCCACTAGCCTTCAAGTAGTCAGCCATAGCTTCAATACAGATTGCAGTATCTCGTGTGGAATTCCAGTAGGTGGAGTTCTTACGGTTATTGAGCAGATACTTAACCAGCCCGGCAGCCTTATCGCTCTTAGGTGCAGTTGCGGCAAGAAGTTTAAGATAGTACGCTTGTGCTTCATATTCACTTCCATACCACGACCACCAGTAAGAACCATTTTGTAACTCTAGGTAGGCTGTCTGGTTCTCTTTATCTTCGACTAGATATTGATCAATATTCCTGATAAGCATATCACGCTTTGCAATCTGCTTCTGTTGATGTAATGCAAGCCCGTACATTGATTTTGCATAGACGGCCAGATGCGTTCTGTCACGATAAAGAAATGCGTCCATCTCCTTGTTATGCAATTTAGCATCGGCAAGAACCATATAAACAAATGCATCAAGGTGACTCGCACGCTCCTTCCAAGGCTCAGTTTTTGTAGGTGCATTCTTCAGCTTAGTAGTCTCTTTAGTCTGATAGTTCTGTAGCCACGCTACGCCACGAGTAATCATTGCTTCATCTACTCCAGCGCCATAGCGACGTGCAGTTTGTAAGCCATGCACAACATACGCAGTAGTGTGCGGTGATGAGCGTTCACCCCAGCCGGAGAACCATCCCCAGCCGCCATCAGCAAGTTGCATATTTGCAAGCCGTTTAACGCCGGCACGCAGCATAGCACCTAATTCTTCTTCATCGAACACTGGGTTACTGTTCCACTGTTTCCACTGCTTAGCACGCTCAATATCATCACCAATTTCCTGAGCATTTAAGTTAGTGCGCTTATCTTTGATTGCACTTAGATCAAGTCCCATATCTTTTAAGATTTTCTGAGTCAGTACAGCTGGCAGAAATCTATTTAATGTCTGTTCAGTACAGCCGTACGGATAGTCCGCAAGATATGGCAGAGCATCAACCATGGCCGCGGCCAGTGATGGTGAATATCTTATTTCTAGGCGCGACTCATTAATACGCCGTTCTTCAGGTACATTAATCTTTAGCTTTGATTTTCTCTTCTTACGTCTAACGACACCAGAGAAAGATTCTGTCTTAAGGATACCATGCACATAAACAGGGAAGCGCATCTCCATTGCGTCAGACTCCTCATCAGTAAGAGCTTTCATGCGAATGACCGCTTCACCTTCTTTAAGAACTTTTACACGCCAGTCAACACGCAGCTCACCGCCCGCAGGGATTGTAACTATTTTATTCGTAAGATCCGTATGTTTAGCAGCAGCAGTTAGTGGTATCGCTTCCAAGCAGTTGCCGTCAAATTCTAAAACTGCCCTAACTTGTTTTTCAGTTTTTAGATAGTTATGGATATTGGCGGAGAGTACAACTTCATCAGTCTCAACAAAGAAACGTGGTGCCTGCATACGCAACATAAGATTTTTTGCGGTCACAACTTCGGAACTTCCTTCGCCGACCAATGTGCCATGCCCCATTGCCCAAGTCTTGATTGACCAGCCTGTAAGATTGTCAGGCATATTAAACTTAACTGTAGCCAGCCCATTGGAATCAGTCATGAAATTACCATTCCAGTATGCGGTATCAGCAAAGCTTTTGCGTATAACCGGTGCCGCCTCAGTAACGCTAGCACTGCCACCACCAAAAGTTGCACCCTGGTCGCTATCTACCACATCCTCCATAGCAGTAAACCCGACAGTTGACTCCGTTGCGGAATCTATGCTAACGGACTTCATGGCGCCTGCCATAGGTGCTGCTGCTTGCATGCGTCTGTTTCCTCTACTCTTCTCTTTCTTGAGCGAGTCACTTTTATCCTCGCCAAACTGATCGGCAATTAGATGACCAAAGACACCGAGGTTATTCATGCGCGGCTTCTTCGGTAATGCAATGTTTCTGAACATTCTGCTGACATTTGAGAGAGTGGACACGTTATGTGAACGACGCCATTTCCAGAAGAACTCTTTAATATCAGAAACGTTTGTTCCGCCTGAAATATAATCAAGTGCACGATCATAAACAGTAAGCACCATAGAGCCAGCAAATGGCTTGCCAAGAAAATCTGTTACTTTAACTTTTACAGACGCTTCTTCACCCGGTAGATATTTTTCGGCAGAAGCTATAGCTTCTACATTAAGAATGCGTTTTTCTGGTGGCACAATAATTTCACGTATCTCTGTATAGATTCGGCCATCACTGATAGTTAATGCTTCAACAAAGAAGTTCGGCATATCCTTCTTGGTGATATCAATATCGGTAATACTGTTTTTACCATTAATACGTAATATGCTCGGTATTTTATACTTACCATTTGTAGCTCTAACAAACAGTAGTACAGTGCTGTTTTTACGATCTGTGCTTACCATTAGTTCTGCTTTATCACCGTTAGCATATTCCTTCTGATCAGGTGTAAGTTCAATCTCATTAAAACGGAAATCTTTTCCATCAAAACCTTTTCCGCGTATACAGAAAATGTATGCACCTTCAATAGTATGTTTCTTTGCGTCGGTAAGTTTATATGAGAAGCGGTACTGACCAGCCATACGCGCTTTAATCTGAATAGCGGCAACTCCCTTATCATCGGTATCAAGATTCCACTGCTGCACAGTATTCTCTACAGGCTTACCATCTTTATCATATTTGATTTTATAAAGATTAAGAACACCCTTACCTTTAACCGGCTTATTATCTAATGTCTGTGCGGAGAAGTTGGCATGGACAACATCGCCAACATTGTAGTAACCACGATCTAGCCAGGCATAAACCTTGAAAGGCTTTCTGGCGACAAGCACACTGCCATTACCAACAATTGTGCGGCGCGATTCATCAGTAACTTCTACTGTGATCTCATAACGGTGATCAGTGTCACTATGCATTGCTTTTGCCAGGGCAGTATCAATCTTTATCTCCGCACCGCCTTCGTCATCCAGTTGAAAAGCTGCATCGGCAATTACTTCTGGCGGATTACGTGGTGCTGGCCACCACCAACCACGCGGACGTACACATCCCCACAGCCCCCAGCCAGGATACCAGTCGTAATCTGATGCAAACCACCAGTAGCCGCGCCCATAAAACCAATCCCATTTTCCGATTGGATACCAGTTCTTGCTATGGGAATAGCGTAAAATCTTATACTTAGCTTTAGCTTTGGTTACCGGTGCGCCAAAATAATATTTAGCAGTAACTGTAGCTGTAATTTTTTCACCCAACATGACCGGCTCAGAAGGCGCATCAACAGTAACTTCAAATTCAGGTTTTTTATACTCTTCTACTCTAAAATGTCCGCCGCCGAGACTTCTACCTTTTTGCCAGACATAAGCGTAATATTGACCCAGTGTTGCGTCAGACGGGAGAGTAAACTCACTATTAAGGCCGCCATATTCATCGGTTTTAAAAGTCTTCTCAAAAACCTTTTCCCCCTTTGGATTCTTGATAATAATGCCAAAGTCTTGATTAGCATATGCGGAAACATCTTCTTGATCGTAACGTGCATGACGAATCCAATATTTAAACTTCACGCTCTGTGCCGGACGATAGACAGGCCGATCAGTAATCATAAATACTTTCTTTCGGTCATATTCATCATAATCTCTACTATTATACCAAATGCCAGAAAAACCCATATATGCAAAACGCCCCTCAGCATTACGAGCAGTAATCAGCCACTGATAATTCTTTTTGTATTGATTTGATCCGACAATGCATTGACCATTTTGATCAGTTGTTTCTTCGAAACTTGCAGTAGTGAGGTTATATCTTCTGCCCTTATTATCTTTTTTATTTATGTACTGACGATTATAGCCAAAGAAGTCTATCTTCATATTCTGCACAGGCGCGCCAGTAACAGCATCAGCCATAAAAAAGTATGCCTTATCGCGCATATGTTTTTGCACAATAACAGTATCGTTAATCCAGATAATGATATTGCTCGTATTACCATCTTTCATCGTGGCAGTAAGCAGATATGCGCCAGCTTGTTTTAATGGTGTCGTAACAGTGATGCGTTTATCAAAATGTTTCTTGCTTGGTTTAATCGCCAAGTCCCATGTTGCAACTTCAGCACCAATATATTTCTTCTGGTCTTTTGTAACTAAGCGATGCCCAATATCACCTATATTCATATCCTCCCACTTTAGATTATTGGGGTTACTGCTAATATATGCCTGAACATCTTTTAGTAGTTGTGGAACTAATACTTTTTGAGCCTTTAAATGAACACTCTTTCCATTACGGAACCTAAACTGCACTTCAGCATCAACACCGGCAGGAAAAGTTGCAGTTGTCTCAAATTGTCCCCAGTTGCCAACAATCTGCTGAATTCTATTAGTGTCATTAGCTTTTTTCCAGAACTCAACAGCGCGATCGTACTGACGACGATTTTCAAAAATCCGTGCTAGTGCTTTGTTATTATTGGTCTCTTTGTAAATCTTAATATAATTACAATCATCAGGAAGCGGAAAGCGTTTCACGCCAGTAGCCAGTTTTGCCATAGCTTCTTTTTCACCTAATGTGTGTAGGGAATAAGTTGATGTCTGAGGATTATCTTTTAAGTCACCAGGCTTCTCACTACCTCCGAAATAACCATGATCAATTTCACGCGCAAAAAACCAGCCGTAAGAACTCATTGTCTGTACACCGAATTGACTAGATAAAAAATTCGCATAATCATTCATGATACTATTTTTACAACTAGCATCTGTCTCAATAGCGGCATTCATCATCCAGCGCCAGCGTTCACCATCGTTTGCAGAGGCGCGGTAGCTTTGTGGAACATGATAGAATACAGGAGTGTCATTTTCATCAACTGGCGCACCACCACTGTTCGAATAATAATTGTTATATCCAGCGGCGTAATCAGGTAACTTGCTGAGATCTGTCAGATATTGTAGACGCCACGCTTGACGATAATTATTATGGGCAGATAAAGTGTTGGCAAACTGTTGATAAAATCCTGCTGTAAGTTTCTCGTTTCTTAACTGTGCTACAGAAACTGCTTGATCTAACAGCTGTAAACTACGAACACGATCACGTTCATTACTTCTAGTATACTTTCCCCCACCGCGATGATTACCCCTACGGAATTCTCCGGCAATGATATATCCGTAGTGAGTTGTAGTAGCGTAATAGTTCGCAGCCCGTGCAAGAAGTTTCCAGTTGTCACTATGAATTTTTATTACATCCTCAGCAAATGCATCCGTTTTATTGTGCTGTCTAAGAGAACTATAA
>DAOVUR010000294.1 GCA_030632465.1 bacterium
AGATTGCAGAGCTTTCTCATACAAATGATATAAATCTACTTGGCAAGATTGCAATTGAGTCACTCTTTTCTGAACGTGGACAGATATACAAGCATGCACTGATCAGCTATCTTGCAGAGAACCAAAATATACTTCTTGAGCAACTGCGGAAACTCCCCGGCATCGAACCTATGATTGCAGAATCAACATTTCTTTCTTGGGTTGACTTTAACGGCACCGGACTAAACCATGAAGAGATCATGCAGAAGCTTGTTGATGATGCCGGTATCGGATTAGGTGGCGGACTATTTTATGGCCCCGTTGGTGAAGGCTGGTTCAGGTTGAATTTCGCTGTGGCTAGATGCGAACTAGAAAAAGCACTAGAGAAAATAGAGAATGTATTCTCGTGACAGCATAGTTAACAATAAAAAGTTTGACTAAAAATAGAGATGGAGATTAGGCACTCATGAACAACAATACACCATACCCTAACTATGAAGATACAATGTCGGAAGCCAAACAGATCGCAGATGACAGCGGAGCCTTTGGCAAGTATGAAGAAATTGGATATTCAGGAGAAGGCCGCCCAATACCATTACTGACCATAACCGACCCTGCCATAGACGCATCAGAAAAAAGCGTTGTAGTCTTTACCGGCGGCACCGATGGTCATGAAGAAACTGGGCGCGCATCGACACTAGCATTAGCAAAAACACTCTTGAAACCAGAGAACGCTACACACCTACAAAAGCAAGTAGTACTAATTATACCCACAACAAATCCCGACGGAGCCGTATTAAATATTGGCCCTACTGCCAATGGCATCAGCCTAAACTCCAGCTATCCACATGATGCCGAACCTCTAACCTGCGAAGCTGATGCCATACAGACGTTAATTAAAGAATGGATTCCTGATGCATATTTCGATGTACATGGACTAGCTGGTGGCTCACTAGGAGATGGTGTATATCTTTACCCTACAGTTAATCATCGTTGGTCAACACGTGTTCTATCAGAGATAGGAATAGAACTTGATAAAGTTGCGGAACAGTGCGGGTTCCCGCAAGGACATCCGCATCTATGGCTAGAGAATGTGCCATCTCTCAACAAATGGGTCGCGCGAAATCAATCAGGCTTCTCAATGTTACTAGAGTCGACAGAACAATATTATCCACTTGAAGATAGCGTAAGATCAATGCTCCCACGACTCATGCATCTCATCAAGTTAGGCGAGCAAACTAAGTTTTTCCAAACTATCCCAAACTATCCATGTGATGTAATAAGCGGGAATCCTATATGCGCACTTATGCCATTTGGTGACGACTATAGTAGCCGCAGAAAATGCCGGCGCGATATGGCACAGATGATTATTGAAGGAGTGCCATACTTCGGTCGTGAAGCTGCTGATCCTGATTGGACAGCAACACTAACACTCCCAGTAGAAGAGAGCGTTAAAACATTACCTCCAGGTCTAGTCTTTCAGGCAACACTCGACCGCCGCGCAACTATTACAAAAGTATTATGGCAAGATCACATCCTTGAAGATTCTCTATGGCGCTCATGGGATAATGGTATCGGTATTGTTGCGCGAGTCGAGATCCCAGAGCCACCTACTAAAGGAGATAACGTGGTGAAAATAAAGTATGAAGTCCCATTCAAGCGACATACCACTATATAAAAAACTGGTCTACTGCATTTTAAGTAATGCATCTCTGCCTATCATACCTTCAACAATGCCCAGCTTCTGTGGCGACAGAACTTACTGCAAACACCTCAGCGGTCAGCATATCATCAAAAGTTTCTACGCCTGTTACCAGCGCAACATGCTCAGGTAATTTATCAGCTACTGCAATATTGAAATAGCCGCAGCTCTAATCATAAGAATATTTGCTTACTCCGTCGCAATACGATACCCAGCAAACTCAACACCATCAATAATAACCTTTCCCATAAACTTAATCCTTATTTAATAATGCTCCTGCATAATACAACGGAATATAACTTAACTTTTGTTCAGGA
>DAOVUR010000196.1 GCA_030632465.1 bacterium
AGGCATAAGCATCGCCGCCACAATAAAACCAACAAGCGCACCAACAACAAGAATCATAATCGGCTCCACCAACGATACAGCAAGTCGTCCACGCTGTTCACACTGCTTCTCATAATAAACAGAAACCTCATCCATCGCCTCATCAAGCGTACCACCCTCTTCGCCCACCGCAGCCATATTGGTAACCATAGCCGGAAAATGAACACTTCTTCGTAATCCCGAAGATATAGTCCCACCATGTTCAACCGTATTCGTCCTCACCATCTCCAGATCATCGCGCAGAACCTTATTACTCACAGCATGCGCGCTCATCTCCAACGCACGATCAATAGACATACCAGCTTTAATCAACAACGAAAAAGTTCGTGCAAACCTACTAATCTCAGACTCAGTAATCAAACGACCAAAAAACGGTAGACGCAACTTAATTGTATCGAAAAAGAGCCGCCCCTTATCCAGCGTTGCTATACGATGAATAATTGCAGCAAATAACAGCAGTACCAAAAGAATCCAATACCAATTCGTAGCAAAGAAATTACTTAGACCCATCAATATCTTTGTCGGCAAAGGCAGGTCATTATAATCACGAAACAGCTCTACAACGCGCGGCAAGAAAAGCGTCAACAACCCAAAAACTGTTCCTAACCCAACCACAACAATCAATACAGGATACGCCAAAGCCGCCTGCAGCTTACGCTTAACATCATCTTCCTTCTCACGCGCCTCCGCCAACTGCAATAGAATCACATCCAACACACCAGAAGCCTCGCCAGCCCTTACCATGCTAATATAGAGATCAGGAAAATGTTCAGGATAATCAGCAAACGCCACAGACAACATCTTACCATCTCTAACAGACATCTCAATGCCCGCAACAACCTTACGTAACTCACTATTCTCAGTCTGTTCTGTTATAATTGATAAAGCTCGCAGAATAGGCACACCCGACTTAAACAAGCTGGCTAGCTGAGCAGTAAAGAGAGTAATATCCCTAAAACTTATTCGCTTACCAAACCCAAGGCTGCGCTTATGTCCAACCGCCGTCGCCTCCTTAACAAGTATAGGAGTCAGACCTCGTATATCAAGCGACGCAAGTACAGCATCACGAGTATCAGCATCCATAACCCCAGTTACAGTCTTGCCCGGCCCATCCTTTGCTTTATATTCATACTTTGCCATATCTAAAACAGTAGCCAGAATTCAGTAGTCAGAACTCAGTACCACTTACTCCTTTTAAAACATCAATCAACTCCAAACAAAACAGCGGAAGCGTGTATCAAAAAATATTCTTACAGCACTCAAAAGATACAAACCTATATTTCAAAACAAACAAGCGAAAGCGTATATCTGGTATTCAGGCCTAGCTGGTGCAGCGACTTGAAAGCAGCTCCAGCCAGTATACTAGATATACGCTACAGCGCCACCGTTACCAGGCCGTAACCCGCAACAGCTCTTCTTGCGTAGTTATCCCAGCTCTAACCTTCTCCTCACCATCCTGCCGCAAAGTTCTGAAACCAAGTTTATCAGCCTCCAAACGAATATCTGCGGCCGAACGCTTCTGAATAATAAGCTCTTGAATAGAAGGTGCAAGTGGCAATATCTCACTTATAGAAACACGCCCAGAGTATCCGCTACCACCACACTTCCGACATCCAGCACCACGATAAAAAACCTCTCCATTATCGTCATAACTCTCTTTACAATTTTCACAAATAACACGTATCAGCCTTTGCGCAACAAAACAAAGAACAGTCGTAGTAATCAGATAAGGCTCCACACCCATATCAATCAGACGCACTGCAGCACTAGCTGCATCATTTGTATGCAATGTACTAAGAACAAGATGGCCAGTCATTGCCGTCTGTACGGCAATCTCCGCAGTCTCCGCATCACGTACCTCACCAACCATCATAACATCAGGATCATGACGCAACATACTGCGCAAAGAACGCTCAAAAGTAAGGCCGATTTTTGGATTAATCTGCGTCTGTGTAATTCCAGGCAGTTCATACTCAACAGGATCTTCAATAGTAATAATCTTTCGCTCACGCGTATTAAGGCGACTCAAGCAGGCATAAAGCGTCGTACTTTTTCCGCTACCAGTAGGGCCTGTAACAAAAATAATACCATGTGGTTTAGAAATAAGATCAACCAACATGTCATACTCATTTCCTGAATAGCCAAGATCCTTTAGGTCAAAAAGCATCGAAGTTGGCAAAATACGAATCACCACATCCTCACCATGAATAGATGGCACCACTGATACACGAAGATCATAATCCAAGCCATCAACATTAACTCGCGCCCGTCCATCCTGCGGCAAACGTCTTTCAACAATATTCAAGCCTGACATAAGCTTTATTCGTGACACAATAGAAGGATACAGAACACGTATATTGTCAGATATTCTAGTATCATGTAAAACACCATCAATCCTGCGCCTAGTTACCACATGATCACGCATGATCTCAAAATGAATATCCGTAGCTCTATCTTTAATAGCATCTTTCAAAAGCTGATTAACAAGGCGCACCACTGATGCATCTTCCGTACCCTCTGCTAAATCATGAGACACATCACCACTACCAACATCTTCCCTATCAGTTCCATCGGCAAGAATACGCTCAACCGTAGCCACACCTACCCCATAATATTTCCGTAGCGCCTTAGATATATCCGAACGACAAACCAATACACGCTCAACGTGAAATCCGTGATTCACCTCAATATCCTCAACCACAGCCATATCCATAGGATTAGAAACCGCGATAGTAAGAATCTTATTGGAAAGTTTTACCGGGACAATATCATAATGAGTAGCCAGCTTAGCTGAGACAGCCCTAATTGCATTAGGATCAATATCAAGATCCTCAATATCAACAAACGAAAGTCCATACTGCTTAGCAGAAAACTTTAGTAACTCACCCTCTTTAACCAACCCATTATCAATAAGTACATCCGTCAAGGAACGTCGCTTAAGCCGAGCCGTAACCTTAGCCTGTTCAAGCGCTACACCAGACACTAAACCATCCGCAACAAGTCTATCTTCAAATAATCCCATAATGACCCCATTCACTACTAATCTACCGACTACTCACTATCCGTCTAGCTTGCCAATCATATAGCAATCATCCTCTGTCAAATGATCAACCTTACCATCTATAATCTTCTCTACGCCATCAAGAGTCTCATCAGTAGTAACATACTGTCCTTTTTTGCCAACATACGATTCAGCAACAAACATCGGTTGCGTCATGAAATACTGCAACTTCCGAGCACGCTCATACAATGTCTTATCACCCTGTGACAATTCATCAAGACCAATAACAGCCACAATACGACGAAGCTCTTCATACTTAGTCATAATGCGAAGCATCTCCTGCGACATATCAAAATGACGCTGTCCCACAATTGCAACGTCCAAGTTAGAACATGATGATGCCAATGGATCAACAGCAGGATACAATCCTAACTGTGTTCTCTCACGCGATAAAACCATAACTGCGTCAAGATAACTAAAGATCGCAACCACAGCCGGGTCAGTAATATCATCAGCAGGAACATATCCCGCCTCAAAAGCAGAGACTGATCCCTTGATGCGCTCATGCACATCACCCACCTCAGAACTCAGCGTAGGTTGATACCCCGTTTCGGACGGCGTCCTACCAAGCAGTGTCGAAATCTCAGCACCAGCCTGCACAAATCGGAAAATATTATCAATAAAGAGAAGAACCTCCATCCCCTTACTCTGCAGATACTCCGCCATCGTAATACCAGTAAGAATAACGTTGAACCTAGCTCCTGGCGGCTCATCCATCTGTCCAAAGACCATCATAACCTTATCAAGAATGCCCGCTTCAGCAAATTCATAATAGAGTTCATTGCCCTCACGAATACGCTCACCCACACCAGTAAATACACATGCACCATCATGCTCTTCTACAATATTATGAATCAACTCCGAGATAAGCACTGTCTTTCCGCAACCAGCACCACCAATAATACCAGTCTTACAGCCACGAACAACAGGGAAGAGCAAATCAACAACCTTCAATCCCGTCTCAACAATATCAGAACCACCCGTACTGAGTGTATTAACATTCACTTCCAACTTAGAAAAATCCTTATGAATAGGAGCCATCTTCTCGGTTATTAACGGCCCCTTATTGTCAACCGGCTTCCCCATAACATTCACAATTCTGCCAA
>DAOVUR010000261.1 GCA_030632465.1 bacterium
GCTCATGTTTTTACCAGGAAGCCGGATTTATATCTGCCAATTCGACAGGCTCATGACAGGCAAGTAGAATGTCATGTTTAGCCGGAATGAGCTATATGTGAGAAAGTGTATTTGTGAGAAAATTCCTAATCGTAATCGTAGTCATAATCTAAAATCGAACTAGATGATTAGGATGAAGACTTCCTTGTGTAAATCGGCGCTCCGACGCTGACCCGAAACAGCTATGGAAAGCTGTTTTACAAAAAAAACGCGCAAGCTGTCTGACGGCCATATTTCCATGGCCACCTGACTGCTTGCGCGTTATCAATAACACTGTACTGTTTCCTAAACGACTTAGCGCTTGGAGAACTGGAAGCGTTTGCGAGCACCGGGCTGACCTGGTTTTTTACGCTCTTTCATACGTGAATCACGCGTGAGACAACCGCTGTTTTTCAATACTTCACGTAGTGATGTATCTGCAGTAGAAAGTGCTCTAGCCAATCCATGACGAACAGCTCCAGCCTGACCTGCAATTCCACCACCAGTAACTTTTACTGAGATATCAAATCCCTCAAGCATATTAGTAAGCTTAAGAGGTTGCTCAATATAACTTATCAGCGCTTCGCTGTTAAAATATTCAACGATACCACGCTTATTGACTTTCCACTGCCCTGTACCAGGCTTTAAAGTCACACGAGCGACTGATGTTTTGCGACGCCCTGTTGCACTAAATTCGGTTTTATCTCCTGCCACTTTACACTCCTAATTTGCTGAAATAATTTATGCCAGCTCTATTTTCTTTGGGTTCTGCGCCTCATGCGGATGTTGCTCACCAGCATATACTTTTAGACGACTCTCAACTTGTCTGCTAAGATTATTTTTAGGTAACATTCCCTTAACGGCCTTCTGAATGATCCGCTCAGGATGACGCTCACGTAGCCGTGCTACAGGAGTCTCTCTAAGACCACCACGATACCCTGTGTAACGATAGTACATCTTCTGTTCTTCCTTATTACCCGTCAACTTAACTTTCTCTGCATTAACAACAACCACAAAGTCACCTGTATCGACATGCGGTGTGAATGTAGGCTTAACTTTACCTCTTAATATGTCAGAAATAGCAACGGCCAACCGCCCCAGCGGCTTACCTTCTGCATCAACTACAAACCATTTTCGGTCTATTTCTGTCTCTTTTGCCATAAACGATTTCATAAAACTCCTCTTCAAAATCAACTCATAAGAGGCAGGACAATAGTAGAACTGCCTCGAACTGTCAACCATCTATTTTTGATTTTCCTCTTTATTTTCTATTTTTTTACCAATTTCATCTAAAGATACACTACTCAGGTTAGTCTGCATGAGCATAAACTCTATTAATGCAGGGTCTGTAATCATCGATGATTCATCGATAATCTTCTCTTTTTCACTATCTTTATTTACACCATTTTTCCAGCTATTAGTACCTTCATCACTAGGCTCTGATGCCAACTTACTGGATGTCCAACCCTTCTCCCAAACATCACCTGTTTTACTTGCACTCTTGCGCCGTTCAGTCTCTCTCATAATATCTTCAGGCGTATCCAGTACAGTCGGGGTTAAAAAGACAATAGTTTCAGTGCGCCCGCCCGAGTTGACCTTATAAGAGAATAGACGTCCCAATATAGGGATCCGCGATAGAATAGGAATACCTGTTACTAAGTCAGATGATGTCTTCGTGACCTGCCCACCAAGAACAATGGTGTCACCACTTTTAACCGCCACTGTTGCATTAAGTGTACGCGAACTATAACTAATCTTACCTGCCAGATTATCAGTAGCTGTACCTCCCGAGTCACCAGGTTCACTCATTGTCTGAGCAATCTCCATAACGACAAATTTCTTATCATTAATATGCGGCGTAACAATTAATTCCAGACCTACATCCTGCTGCGAATAGTTAGAATCACGGAATGTGCTAGTAGTCCCGCTTGTAGTGGTTCCCTCATAAACATAGATCTTATCTGTCGCTGTTATTTTAGCTTCAGTATTATCAGTTGTAGCAATGATTGGCATAGAGACCACTGTTGCAGATGAATCGCTATATGTAGCTTTTACAACCATATCAAGATTAAGATCAAAAAACGTCATATAATATTGCATCCCAGCAATGGCAGACACATCATCTAGCGCTGTAGCAAGCTTAGTCTGATTGCCCCCACCCCCACCTTTACCACCAAAAGCCATCACAGGCGAGTTTCCTGCATCTGTCTGATCATACGCAATCATCGAGCGCTGTAGCCAATCAACACCTGTCGCAACATTATCATTAAGCTTAACGTCAATAATGGCTGACTCTACCAAGACCTGCGACAGCATCATATCCATATCTTTAACAATCATTTCAATTGTTATCAGATCATTTTTACTGGCCATGATAATTAGCGCATTAGTACGTTCATCTGCGAGAATTTTAATATTATCTTTGGATAGCTCACCAACCTTCGATGCACCACCACCAGCTTTTGCGGCGGCATTCTGCTTGGCAATATAATTTCTCAATGCAATACTGCCACTCGCGCTACCTGTATTCTTCGCGGCAATATCTTGCTTGCTAGCTGTTGCACCTATTAAGTCATTCAACATCCCTGCAACCGTCTTCGCTTCCGCATACTCCAGCCGGAAAACACGAATCCCAACATCTGGCGCTGTTTCGACATCCAATACTTCAATAATACTATTGAAAAACTTCATGTTTTCAGGACGCGTGATAATGATAAGGATATTTGTACGCTCATCAGATACAATCTTTACTTTTCCACGAATCAC
>DAOVUR010000069.1 GCA_030632465.1 bacterium
AAGCTGCGGGGTATTAACCCCTCGGCTTCGCATAAATAAATGTGGGAGCTCACTTTCCTGGAAATAAATGTTATAAAACCTTATATTATATCGTGTTTGAAAAGATGAAAGTCTAGACTATGGGATGACTGTGAATTCAATCTTAGTATTCTCATTTATTACCGAACCACTATACGATGGTATATAAACCCATTCATCTTTAATCTTCTTTAACTACAAACCATATACCGAGGACTGTAGACTATTTATTTTCCTTGATAAAAGTATCAATCTCAATATATGTCTTAACATCCTTAGTCACATCTATCCTAACAGTATATCCATCATCAACACCTCGATTCGGTATGACCTTAACTCCTAGCCCGTTAGAAGCTGACTTACTCTTAGCCAACCCTTTCACATATTTAGTAATATCCAATGCATAATACTTTGCTTCTGATGGTTTAGGCTGCTTAGCTACAACAACAGAGCTTATCAATTTACCCAACATATTATCATCAATTGTCATACCTTCTTTTAATGGAACATTCAGTGGATAGACACCAACTTTTACATTAGCTTTTCTATGTGAATTAACAACAGGTATATACAACCTCGCAGCAGAAACTTGATCAACAGCAGGAAGATTCTCCAAAGATGCATCCACTAACATAACCCACCAAGCATCACCTTTAGGAACAGTTTTAATAAAATTATTTTCATAAACAGCACCTTTATCATCAACCACCCGCACAAACTTCGCGGCATATTCATTAGTCGTTGTTGGTTTAGGTATCTCTTTAGGTGGCAACTTAGTTCCAATTAAAAATGGATATGGAAGAGTTTTTAGCTCCTCTCCAGCACCAATTTTTGCTTCAACAGCATTTTCTGGCAATGCCATCGGCTTCTGATTTTTCCCCAACACCTCACGTCGTAAAAAAAGCATTCGTGGATAGACCGGATACTTATCAGACTTAGTAGCTATATCAATTTCAAATGTGGCCGGTAAATCTTTTGCCTTAAATATCTTTTGAACTACAGTAGGCGTATCTGTCCATGAAGCTTTATGAGCTTTTGCGATTTCATACCCTTTTTCGGCAAACTGTTCAAGCGACCAGCGACGCTCACCACGACTATATGCATAAGTGATACATAGTTTATCAGAACCAAGCTCCTTTGCATCTGCAGCAGTCACAGTAATAAGATTCTTGCCAGGCGACAAATAAGGTAATGCTCCACGATTATGCTGTACAATAGCCTCTACCACTAATGACTTAACAGGCGCTTCTATATCCAGTCTTAACAGAGCACTATATGTTCCTTTTATTTTGTCTATATTTGCTAAATCAACTTTATTAAAGCTTTCCCCTGAATCAAATGAGACCGACACTCCTGCTACATCTTCGGACACCACCTTAGCACTCACAAAAACATACGGAAGCTGTAGGGGTACAGTAATACTCCCTGGTTTCGATGCATCAACACGCACAATCGCACCATTCTTTACCGTGACATTATCTTTCGTAACTCCCTTAAGGCAATCTTTATTAGATAAATCAGGCGCAAACCTTAGAATACCATTAGCATACGAGCGCGTACCCCCATTAGCATAAACACCAATATACGGCTCAAAAACCGGACCACTAACAGGGCAGTTCCTAAACTCTTTATTTCCACACGTATGTCTCGGCGCAGATTTTTTACCCTGCCAGTACCACTGATCAGGAATAGCCTTCCAGAGTAATTCTAAGCTCCATCCAACACCCAAGTTAACATCAGTAGTATAGTTTCCTTCATCATGCTTAATACCCATCCATTTTGCAGGCGACCCTACAACGTTTCCTTTCTTGCAGCCAGAAATAGCACCTTTCACGGTATCACCACAGTTCAGCAACACTTGATGTTCAATATTTGCCTTACCATTAACAACCTTAAAGCCACTATCCTTGAAATAGTATACATTCCGCATCTTATCCAAAACTAAACCTTTAGTGACAAGTTCAGGATTAGCAGCAATATCAGCCTGACTAGCCACCGTTCTCCCGTTAGGTGCATTAGGATCATCTCGCCATGTGAAAAACTTCATAAAAGTATCAAAATAATGCCACGTACCATCATACTTAACCTCAACAGTAGTATGCCCAGGCCAGCTAACAAAACGATGTTCAAATCCCGCAGTTACCCAGAGTCCAGATAGTGCCGCATGCTGACCACCACATAATGCCCACCCATAAACATTAAGATATTTCATTACGGATATCCCGCCAGCTTCCCTTGGATAACCACGATGATACCACCCTATCTTAGCAAGATTATAGATGGCAATTGCCTTATCGTCGTTCGTCTTACAATCTTTAGTGATACTCTCAATAAGTGCTTCTCGGCTAGAAAAATCAGGCGCCTTATCAGTAGTAACCTTAATCTGATGAACCAGATTATCGTCAGCAGAAACATTACCAACATTCAACCCAAAAAGAACAACCATAGAAAAAAACAACATTTTTTTTATAACCAACATTAAATATCCTCTATCATTTTTACTAAACCGAAAACAGAATAAAAATAAATACTACACCAACACTCTTCACACTACAAGAATCTACTCAACAATCTACCTTTGACTCTACACAGCGACATTGATCAGCAGTACGGCTTGTACGTATCAGTGCGATAGGCGAAGCATTGCCGGCCATGCGCTCCATATGAGCATAAGATGGATAAAAAATGAATAAAAACTGAATGTAAATATCCATCACGGCTTGGGTATATGTGGCAGTGCCAATTCTACGAAAGAAAATCCACCACCGCCACGGCTTTATATAAACTTACACAGAATGCCACTAAATGGAGGGACAGCCGTCACATGAACGCCCGTCGCCGGAACCGTACCCTGCGACCACACCTATAAATATCTTGTATAGTTCAAATTCGCCTCATCACTGATTCATAAGTTTCAACATTGACTGCGCAAAACTCTTTCCCATAGCTACTTGTCCATCAATTGTGAAATGTAAATTATCGCCACCAAGTTCAAACCCATCACAATCAACCCATGCATAATTCTTCACGCTAATAGTTTCCTGCGCAGTTCTAACCTGAGTTTGATATGGCCAATTTGGCGGATTAACTCGACCACATACAAACGGCATATCTGGCACATCCCACGCCTTACGATACCCAGCAATCAACTTTTCTAAGCGTCCCTTATAATCATCTATCGTCTTAGCATGATAGCGGGAGTCAGCCTCACCTTGCATCCATACCATTCCAACAATCTCAATATTTGGGTTTTTCAGTTTTACAGCTTTTACATAATCAAGTAACCGCTTATAAAGAACCCCTACGCCCTTTTCTTTATTATATAGATCAGGATCAGGATTCCAGTGCTGCTTAATACTGGTTCCACCGTTAGCTAATTTAATTATCCCTATTTTACCACCCACAGCATTAGCCATGGCTGTGCCAAAACCAAGTTCGGGTCCAATACGATTTTTAAAGGCCAGCGGCTTGAACTCTGCATTCCAGAACTCAACAAACAAAATATCACTATTTACTTTCTGGAGTTCCGCTGACAATTTTTCTTTATTGGTACTTGCTTGTACCCCCGCCATATTACTCTGTCCAGCAAGAATAAATACCGGCAGTGGTTTTCCAGTAGCAACTTCACTACCTACATCCCCTAGCGCAACAGAACTACAAATCATCACCATCACCAAAATAAGAATTTTTCTCATAACACAAACTTCCTTTGTACTAACAAGTTATCAGTCAGTTTTTTTTGATTTTTATAAAAATCTTTTTTCCTGACAACTGACCCCTGATAACTGACAACTAATATTGTTCTATAATACTATTAAACACAATGATGCTCCTCGGGGCGAGCCCCGAAGGTATCTATTTACTGTAGGGCTGGAACGGTTGAGCTTGCGAAACCTTCCCGCTGGACCTGGCTGGAAGGCATCGTACCTCAGCCGTTCCAGCCCTACAATTCATGACGCAGCAAGCTGCGGGGTATTAAACCCTCAGCTTCCCAATAAAGCTGTTCATGGTGGTGTTATTGGGTTGGTCTGGAATGTTATGCCAACGGCGGCAGGGCTTGTTTATATGGAACGGCAGTTGGCGGAGGCTGGGCATGTTCTGATGCTTGGTGCTAGCGGTGTTAATGGTAAGAATGAGGATAAAACTATTAGGCGATTGGCAGCTAACGGGATGGCAGGATTAATTATTACGCCAGCTCGTGAGGGTGTGGAGTCTTCCGCGCTTGAGTTGTGGGTTAAAAATGGCGATTCCGTTGTTTTTCATGGTCATCCTGGACGCTGGATACTTCCTGAAAAAATAGTGTAAAGTTGCAATATAATAGATGCAGATAATACTGACGGTATGCGGCAACTCTTTGCGCATGTAGCTAAAAAAGGTCATCGCTCAGCAGCTTTTATAAGTATAGAATTATTTGCCGGTTCAGAGCGCTTTATAGCTTTTGAAACTTTAGCGCCGGAATTTGGAATAGAAATCAGAGACTCTTGGAATGTGGAATATGCCGAATCTACAGTAGATGCATGTAGTGTTGTTTTGGCGCAATTTAAAGAGTTAGGAGGGTTTCCGTCAGTGCTTGTGTGCAGTCATCACCATATGGCATTAGCTATGATGGATGCAATCAAAGAGGCTGGTTTACAATGTCCTGATGATATCTCGGTGGTTGCATTTAGTCATGCTGAATTTGATGAAATTTATTACGACGGTCTTACACACATGAGTTGGTCTGGACAGGAGGAGTCAAGAGAGATGTTACGACTATTAACAAAACAATTTTCAGGTATAGATAAAGATCCGAAATATGTGCGGATTCCAATGAATCTTACTGACGGAAAAACCGTAAAAGATTTAATAGCGAATAGTGAATAATTAATAGCTAAAGGATTTTTCTTAATAAAGCAAGAAGCAGAGATTATCAGGAAAGAAGAAAAGTTTCTTATGTTCACGGCATATCACGTGCTATTTTTGCATATATTGCGATGTATGATTTAACTGTCGATAAAGTTTGGCTTGATAAAGCAAATAAACAGTTTGAAACATTCATGATGCCCGTATGGGAAAGACTAGGGCCGCATCTACACGCAGCAAACCAGACGCTATCTCAAAGCTACGCAAAAGGTGATATTGGCTACTGCTATAGTATTCAAACTCTTTACGAACTGCATCATGTTGGTGGGAACACCAATGTACTTGTGTTACTAAAAGCTGGTTGTGCTTTCCTGTATTGTGGAAACGTTGTCTGCCGTAACACAGTACAACCCAATGGCAGGAGTGATACGGTGCAGGGCTCACCATCGCAGCGAAGCAAGGAGCCAGCCAGTGATATAGGGGACTGTGCCCATGGCCTGTTTGTATCAGCCACTCTGTCATGTTTTAGTTTGAAATTCATATCGTCTGGATCAACACGGAGCTCCTCTACCGGGTTTGAGGGCGTAATAGACCAATCGAAAAAGCCATGCTTCTCGTACTCTCTTAGCACGGTTCGTTCTCCTGGAAGGGGCAAAGAGTAAAGGAGAGGACCTCTTCTTACAGCAACTTCGTCATTGCATGCCAGAACTGGCTCAACCTTGCATTGGAAGGACAATCTTATGCAATCACCATGGTTCCATGTCTTGTGAACTCGACAGAAAGCACCATCTTCGGTTACCTCTGCACCGTCAGCGTTCAGATCATAGCCTGTAGCCCAACTAGGTATACGTAGCCGCAGTTCGAACGTGAGCGGTTCTTCGAGGAAGATGCGAAAGAGGATTTTTTCTGAAAACGGGTACTCTGTTTCCTCTATAATCGTGCATGGCTTGCCGGCTATATTTGTGCGTAGTTGGGACGGGCCGTAGCAGAAAGCGCAGATTCCTTCGGAATCGGTTAGGTGGAGCCACATCCGGCTTGTATAGTACGGCAGTAGCTTGACTGCATTCGGATTGCAACAGACGGCAACATCTTCATGTGTAGGGGAAAGCTTTGTTCTGCTGCCGTGTTCCTTTTCTGTTGCCCTGCGACGGTTGTCTTTTGTTAGGTAGGAAATTGCTTTCCCATCGGGTAAGCGTGCGCCCTGAGCTGCATTGAAAGCGATCCACTCGACCATGTCACCCCAGGCAGGCTGACCAGTCTTCTGATAAGCACTTTGCAGACTAGTCAGTAGTTCTGTAATCGCGCAATATTCATAGGGCATATCGGCTGTCGGTTGTTTGTTATCTATGTTTTCGGACCCGATACAGGCGCCACTAGGCCCTAGGTATCGTTTGATTTTGGTAAGAGAATTCTCAGACGCCTGCCCGAATTTTGGATCGCCCGTCACGTAATATACCCACAAGGGCACTCTCAGGTGCTCTGTCGTGTGCGGCGTATGCCATAGAAAGCCTTCATCCAGACGTAACAGCCTGTCCAGGTGGTTATCAACGTCCCTGATATTTTTCGCGCTGCAATAGTCCTGGTAACACCAAATGCCATAGTTACGGTAGTCTTCGTTCCCGGTAAGCCTGAACAACCATTCCAGAACGTCAACAAGCATGAGTCCGTGACCTGTTCCACCGGCCGGACTTTCATTGTTGAAATATGAGTGCCCCGGTCCATAATGCTGCATGGTTAAGCCGATCGCTCTTTCAACCGCCAACAGATGTTCTTCATTTCCTGTCAATTCAAAATGGGCAAGCATCGCGAGCAATGCTCGGCTTTGAGTCCAGAACTCGCCATTTTCCTTCGCATGTTGAAAGCGGCAATCCTTTGTGTAAATGCCGATGTATCCAGATTCGTCCTGTGACTCCAGTAGGGCTTGCATGAGTTGATCAGCTTTACTGATTGCCGTTTCGTCGCATGATAAATAGGCCATGCGCACGAATCCATCCAGCCAGACGGCCTCCGTTTCGCCATTCCACCAAGTACGCGGAGTATCATGGATCATGCCGGCTTCTGTCTTCTCAAAGCTCCTGACGCGATGTTTTGAGAAGGACTGAGATGAGGCGCGTGGGCTTAGCTGGTCAAGACATCCTGCAAAACCAAACTGTAGATCATCCTTCATTTGTTGTTTCATCCAGCCTGCAGGATGAATTTCATGGAGGCTACAGTAGCGATACTGCTCTGTTCTGGGAAATGAAGTCATAAGTCTTTCTCCTAGTTATTGAATAACGATTGCGTTGGTACTGTTTGTTCCTATAGAAGAAGCACTCGTTTGATTGTTCTGATCTCTCTTTTCTACGTAGTGTTTGTCCAGCCAAGGGCTCCACTTATTGAGAATATGTTTTGATTTTTCAACAGGATCACCAGTAGCCTTATGGGGATAGCGATCTTCCTGAGAGTATTGCCGGGCCCACTTGACTTCAAATGGGTATAAGTCTATGGGGTCACCTTTCTTTCCATTCAGCTGTTCGCGGAGGCTCTTGATATAGATCGACCACCGTGGGATATAGAACCGGGCCAGCAGCCCATTCCACTCTTTCCATGCGTAATCACGCAGTTGAGAGTCCTCTTCGTTCCACACGGTAATCAGAAGACGAGCGTTACGTTCGTTTTGGTTCGCTTGATGATGGTTTGGGGCAATTCGTCGGGCATCGTTAAGCCAGCGGCCTAATAGATACAGCTCTTCCGAAGCCAACAGGTCATCCTGATCTTTCATCATTTCCAGAAAGGTGGACGAGGCTTCATCAAATGCCTCAGTATCCTTCTTCGTGAAAGCGGCGACCATTTCACTATATGCCACTTGACCAGCATTCGAGAGAAACTGGCGGGTCACATCCAGCACATCAAACTTATAAGGCCGGCTATCTCCTGCTTCAGCCTCAGCTTCCAGGAGAAGCTTGGCAGCGTCACGCAGAATTCTCTGGTCATAATGGATTTGTGAAGATCCCCACGGGGAAGCAGACTTAACTGTTAAGGATGGTTTTGCGCAGAACACGGGTTCTTGCGGTCTTCTGTGACCATTGGAACCATAGCCTGAATCGAGCAGTTTCTTCCAGGCCTCTTTCAGCTTAGGAACATCAACCCCGTATCGTCGAGTGGTGTAATCCGCCAGCCACTCATATATATCGGGACACTTGTCGCGCCAGCGCATATCCCAGATAAAATCCATAATCACAGGATTGATCTCAATACTCTCCCATGTTGCACCAAGAGCTATTGGGGGATTGCGAGAAGCCAAGGCATCATTCAGGTTCTGACTAATTGCCTTTAAGCGTCCGTGCAGTCCTATGTTTCCTCCGTACATGATAATGGTACTGAACGTCCATGGGTAGCCGTAAAAGCCGGTCGTCGTTTCCCAGTTGCGATAGTACTCGCAGCACAGCTCGACGACTAGTGTGTTGTCTTTCTTGAGGGAGGAAAGTAGCTTTTCCTCAGGATTTCCCTGCCAACCTTGAAGTGTCCAAATGGATTTGGGATTGTGTTCAAGCATATAACTCTGTACCTGCTTTGCATAGGCTTGGACGTCTATCCCATGTGACTTGCCTCCC
>DAOVUR010000084.1 GCA_030632465.1 bacterium
TATTGATACATGCGTAGGTGGGTTTTCAGTCGTTTAATAATTCAGTGTACACTTTTGTGTACACCAATATAGAATTCACCTGTAACATGGTGACTTCAGGTAGTTTACGGACTGGCTTGTTTAGCCTTCCAAGCTGATCACAGGGGTTCGATTTCCCTCACCCGCTCCACCTTTTCCACCCTTTTCACCACGTTTTATCCCTGCAAACATTGCCTTTACTGAAAAACCATTGTTTTGCAGCACAAATTGCAATGCTATAAAATGCTATGAAATCATGGGACACAAAAGGGGACACATTTTGGCACCTTTTTAAAACTTAAATGTGGTTACGTTCATGTTGCCGTTGCGTAGTTTGTCTTCAATTATTTTTCGCATGTACATTCTTATTGAGTAACGTATTGGTTGGATTAGTAGTGCGAATCCTACTGTGTCGGTGATTAGGCCTGGGGTTATCAATAGGATACCGGCAATTAGTATCATGACACCATCGATGAGGTATGGGGCGGGCATGCGCCCTTGTGCAACTTCCCGCTGGATACGTGATATAATCATTATTCCTTGCGCTTTTGCTAGGAATGCGCCGATGATGCCGGTCATAATTACTATACTTAGGGTATACATTGTTCCGACATGCTCGTGTATTTTTAGCAGTAACGATAGCTCTATAAATGGCATAACTATGAATGCTATAAGTAGTGTTGTTAGTATCATGTTAAAGTTCTTAGGTTTTAGGTGTTAGGTTGCCAACTGATGATCTCTGCTTTCTTAATGGTGCCTCTCGGAGATAGGCGCCTACTTTAGTATACTCCGAGGATATGTAGGTAGTCGGTGTGCTCTTTGAGTGCGTCTAGCACTGGCGAGAAGGAATCATCATCGGCGGCAGCTTCGATGTCGACATAGAACATATATTCCCATGGGCGGCCATCAACTGGGCGGGATTCTAGTTTGAGCAGATTGACATTATGTTCAGCAAATATGCTCAATGTTTTTAGAAGTGCACCTGGTTTGTCTGGCGTCTGATATATGATTGATGATTTCTTTTTTGGGCCATGTGATTGTTGCTCTTTTGCTATAACGGCAAAGCGTGTGTAGTTTCTTGGAGAGGTTTCGATACCTTCTTCAATGATCTCTAATCCGTACATATCGGCCGCTTCTTTTGTTGTTATAGTTGCGCTGGTTTTATCTTTGCACTGTTCTACTTGGTTGGCAGCTGTTGCTGTGTCTTGTGCGTATAGTAGTTGCCAGTCGTTACGGGTCTCCATATATTTATCGCAGTGGTGAAATGCTGTTGGCGATGATGTTACGCTTGTGATTTGCGCTGAAGTAACTCCTTTTGCTGCAGCTAAGGCGTATTCTATGCGTAATGTGATTTCGCCTATAATATGTAGTTTGTTTTCAATTACAAGGTCGTAGTTTTCGTGGACACTGCCGCTCATCGAATGTTCTAGAGGGATTAGACCGTAGTCTGATTTACCATCAGTGACATGTTCGATTACTTGTCGTGTGCTGTTTAGTGGGGATAGCTCCACATCTTCGCCGAAATATTGGCGAGAAGCTTTATGGTCTGGAGCGCCCATTGCGCCCTGGAAGACTGCTTTAAGTTTTTGCCCGTCTGATTTGTCTGTACTATCAATGACGTCAGATTTCTCTAGGTAGCCAAAGTCAACCTGTTTATTGACGACTGGTGCAATGACGTATATGTCGCGCATTAGCTTGCCAAACTGTTCAGGGAAGAGGCTCTGTGCGCCGTCTGATGCAGCTTGGGCTGGGTTATTGTGCACTTCTATCATTAGCGCATCAGCTCCAGCAGCAATTGCGGCACGTGCCATAGGTGCAACTTTCTCACGTATGCCTGTGGCGTGACTAGGATCTATGAGTATAGGCAGATGTGTCAGATTTTTCACAATTGGGATTGCTGAAAGATCGAGTGTGTTGCGGGTGTAAGGTTCGTATGTGCGAATACCTCGTTCGCAGATTACTACTTGCGTGTTGCCGCCTGCCATGATGTATTCTGCTGACATTAGCCACTCTTCAATGGTGGCAGAAAGTCCACGCTTAAGCATAACGGGCTTGTTTAGTGCACCAACGCATTTTAATAGTTCGAAGTTCTGCATGTTACGTGCGCCTATCTGAATCATGTCGACATATTTCATCATCATGTCAGCCTGACTAGGTGCGGTCATCTCGGTGGCAATTGGCATGCCAGTTTCTTCTCGTACATCAGCTAGTATTTTAAGGCCATCTTCTTCGAGCCCTTGGAATGAGTAGGGTGATGATCTTGGTTTGAATGCGCCACCACGAAGAATTGTCGCGCCATATTTTTTGA
The DNA here is from genome assembly GCA_030632465.1 of bacterium. Lineage (GTDB taxonomy): Bacteria > Verrucomicrobiota > Kiritimatiellia > UBA8416 > CAMZLY01 > CAMZLY01. The sequence continues at coordinate 2,327 of DAOVUR010000084.1, forward strand.
TCTCTTTAGCAATGGATAGGGTTTGTTCGTGACTTTCTACGGCACATGGTCCGGAGATAACGACGATTCGTTCACCGCCAATAGTTACTGGCCCGACTTTTACTAATGTGTCTTCTGGGTGATTTTCACGGGAGACGAGTTTGAAGCTTGTTTTGTCTGGAGTGAGTTCTTCTATGCCTGCAAGATCGTTAAGAAAGTTGGTGCCGAGGCCGGCGCGACCTTTTGCGATGATGATATCTCCGTCACTGGGAGATATCTCGCTAAAAGCAACACCTTCCACTTTAAGTGCTGAGTGTATCTGTTCTTTTTGCGAGTCAGAAATATTTTTATTTAATTTAATTATCATAATAGTGCAATCTAACCTTTATCTATATGTAAGTGAGGCGTAGTATAACAAGGAATGACTAATAATTAATAGTGAATAGTTTAAAAAAGTATTATGGGGCAGATATTAGATGTCTGGTGATGGATAAAAGATAAGAATTGGTTTTATCATGGGGATATATATTTTAGTTGGATCTGGTGTGGTGGTTGCTTTGTATGCAATATCGCTGCTTGCAATGTATTTTAGGCAGTCTTTGTACATGTATGAGCCGGATGGTAGTGTGGATGCAACGCCTGGCTCTATCAATGTTAGCTACGATGATGTCCGGATAAAGAGGGAAGATGGTGAGGGTATTGCTGGTTGGTATATTCCTGCGTTCGGTGTGGCGCGAGGGGGCAGCGATGAGTTGTTGGCCAATGGGCAGAATCCATTAGCTGGTTCTACAGTGCTTGTCTGTCATGGTAATGGTGGTAATATAAGTTATCGCTTAGACTTGATAATGATATTTCATAAGTTGAATATGAATGTATTTATTTTTGACTATTGCGGGTATGGTGATAGTACTGGCAAGGCTAGTGAGCAGGGGACGTATCGTGATGCGTTGGCGGCTTGGGAGTATTTGACTGGTGCGAAGGGTGTGGATCCTGAGTCTATTCTTGTCTACGGGCGTTCTCTTGGCGGTGCGGTTGCGACATGGCTTGCCGCTGAGGTTAAGGCGTCAGCCTTAGTGTTGGAGGCAACTTTTACTTCTGTCACAGATATGGCAAAAAATCGTTTCCCTTTACTTCCAGCAAAGCTGTTTTGCAGGTATAAGTATCCTAGTATAGATGTGTTAGGGACTCTTCGGTGCCCGGTAGTGGTGGCGCATTGTAAAGATGATACTGTTATTCCTTATAGGATGGGTAGGCGGTTGTTTGATGTGGCAACCAAGCCTAAGTTGTTTGTTGAGCTTAATGCGCAACATGCCAGCGGGCTGGAGGTGGATATTGAATATCAGCGTACTTTAAGAAAGTTCCTGATAAGCCACTTTATGCATGAGGGGATTTAAGGAAGGATGAACGCTGAAAACTGAACGCTGAAGTGCGGTGCGCTCTGTACAAGGGTAGCTGCGAATGAGGAACCCGGCGAATAAAACTGTGCGCTCTGTAAAAAGGATGAATGGTTTTTTGCTGTGGACCGTGGACTGTCGGCGGAGGACCATTGTTAAATGTGTGCTATATAAAAGGGGTTGTTGCATGATAAGTTGTTAATAACTTGATATTTCGCATGTTAAGTGTCGTGGTTACAGTAGCATAGCGTTGTTATCAAGTTGTTGATAAAATATCAAATTTGTTGCTTGATATATATGGGCTTTGGTAATACTCTTTTATGTATGAGTTTTAAGAAAAAATCTTTTTATGAAGAGGTGCGTGTTGCTAGGCGCATCAAGGGGATGACGCAGGCGGCGCTTGCAAAGGTGGTGAACTGTAAGCAGTCGGCCATTAGCATGTATGAGGCTGGCCACAGTGATGCATTAGCGTATAAAACTATTACAATAGTTGCTGAGGCGTTAGGCTTAACGGTGCCGCAAGAGGTGGTGGCTGTTGCTGAGTCGAAGCATATAGAGCTTAGTAGTCTGAAGTACTGTCCTATTGATGATTGTCCATCGAATATTCCGTACGTTGCTGGTGGCGAGCTTCACTTCAAGCCGGCCATGATCAAATCTTTAAAGCATGAAAATAGACGTTGTTCTTTTTGTGGTGAGATTTTGCAAGATTGCTGTCCTAATGAATCTTGCGGTATGCCTATTACGGATGGCGGGTTCTGTTCTTATTGTGGTGATTCGTATATTACTGTAACTAGGATGATGCGTGGTTCTCTTGATGAGTGGGCTGCAAAGAGGTGTGGGGTAATCAAAGAGTTACGTAGTATGAGTGAAACGGTTAGACATATTGCATAATCCTAGTTAGGTGTTATTGGGTTTTAGTTGTTGTTGGTATGGTAAATGGAGTTAAGATGATTATATTATTGCAGTTGATAGCTGGGCTGGTTGGCTATGGTATTATTGTGTGTATGAAGGGGCAGCAGTCGGAAGTTAAATCTTCTGAGAGCAGTGGCGAGGAAAATGTTTCGTAGTGGTGTCTAGTTACAGGCTTCCCAAAAGGATGTGCCTAGACAATTCGCGCATAGTGGCGGGAAGGTCTTTGACCGTTTCCGCCCTACAGCTATTTCTGGTTGAGCGTGGTGTTTCTATGTGATACTGATCTGGATGACAGAGGTATCATCGGTTAGTGGTGTTAATTTATATTCATCAAGTGCGGCGGGGAGCAGGCATGACATGCCTGGTGTGGCTTCTATTTCAACACCATTTCCCTCAATAGCAAGGGTTCCTTTGACTGTGAATATTACATGGAAGCTACTATTATCGTATGCAATGACTTCTGATTCATTTAGATCTACCCTGAGTACCTTGAAAAATGGGCAGTCTACTATTTCCCACCAGTTATTCGCATTTGAGCTCTCGAGCTCTTTAGACGGTAGGCTTGTGGCTGGTTTGTCGCGCCAGTTGATGACTTGCATAGCTTCTTTTACATGTAGTTCTCTAGGTGCGCCATTCGTATCTAGGCGTCCCCAGTCATATACGCGATAAGTTGTATTTGAGTTCTGCTGTACTTCTAGCAACAGGCAACCTTCACCGATCGCATGAACACGCCCGCCAGGAATGTAGATAGATTCGCCCGGAGTAGCGGGCACTGATTGTAGAACCTCTTCTAGCTCTTCTTTTTCTAGCTGCTCTTCAAAGAGTGATTTATTGGTTCCTGCTGTTAAGCCGGCAAATACTTTTGATTCTGGTTCGGCGTCGAGTACGTACCACATTTCTGTTTTGGCTTCACCGCCATATTTCGCTGCCTGCTTATCATTTGGGTGAACCTGGACACTTAGCCGTTGTTTTGCATCGATTAACTTGATTAGCAGAGGGAACACTTCTGATTTAGCGGCAGTGCCGATGAGGTCTGCGCCCATTGTTGTAATAAGTTCTTGCAGGCTTCGGTCTGCATGTTTGCCATTGGTGATCATGCTCATGCCTTCAGGGCGATCGGAGACCTCCCATGATTCTGCATATATACCTGGTTCTAAATCTCTATTGAATACTTTCGGAATGCGGGATCCGCCCCATAGGTAGTCTTTGTATATTGGTTGTATAAGTAGTGGGTAAAATTCTTTTGTCATATTTATTGATTCACTCTCTTTCATGATTGACCTCCTAGCTACGGATAGGCTAGCATTGTTACTGTTGTTTTCAAGTTAAATATGAATGGATTTATTATGAAATACAGATCAGTTTTTATTAGTGTGCTGTTTTTATCTCTTTTTATGGTTACGGGGTGTATTACGACTACAGAGCAACGTAATCGCGAGATGCGTATGCAGTCAAAGGTGCAGAATATGCAGGTTGAGCTGAATCGTGTAAAAAGTCAAGTTGACGGACTTGTTGCTGGTAATGAGGATATCTACCGCAAGATTGAGATACTTCAAGCGTCACAGGATAATAATTCAAAAAATATTGATGGAGAACTGAGAAATCTTTCGCAGGGGCTACAGGCCACAAAGACATCGCGTGAGCAGATGAAGCAGGATATTATTGATAAGATGAGTAAGAATGTTCAAGCTATACTTAAAACACAGGCTACATCAACGCCCTCACAGAGTGGGCGCGAACATGTTGTTGAGCAGGGGCATACACTCTCTACCATAGCTGCTGCATATGGTGTTAGTAGTAGGGCGATCATCCAGGCTAATAATATAAAAAACCCTGATCGACTAAAAATAGGACAGAAGCTATTTATTCCGGAATAGGCAAGAGTAACATAACGGCACTGTTATCTCTGCTGCTTTGTAGATTGATTCTTAGGCTGCTGTTATCTGCTGTTTTTGCGACTTTTTGGTAGCTTTGTCTAGTTATTTTTGGCTTCTTTACGGGCTGTCTTGCGTACGGGTTTTTGATTTGTGTAGTAATAGCTGGTGTTTCCGTGTAGATCTGCGTACCACCCTGTTTGAGGCCTCTGTTCTCAAGTGATAATGTATCTATTAACTGTTTCATATCATAAAGTTCTTTTTTGTACCGACCTTGACTTAAGCTCATGGATTTACGTGCTGCTAGTAGCTCTTTTTCTTGTTTTTCCATATTGCTGGCAATATTAGCGGCAAGGTTTTGTATCTTGGAGATTCTTTCTTTGCTAGCACTTTTTTCTATCTCAGTCTTTATATGGTATTCATTTAACTCGCTTTTGGTTTGGCGTAGATCAGAGTGTAGTTGATGGTAGAATACTGTACCGATAATAATACCAGCACCAATAATTACTACCATTATCGTGGTAAATAGACCGCCGATTACCAACATACGATTCCTTGCAATGCGCTGTTCTGCTTTAATAAAATCATTAAAGGCCGAAAGCACTGGCAGTGAGTCATTAATCTGTAGACTTTTATTTGGGTTAATTGCTAGTTCAGTTCCTGCACTATTTTCTGTTTCATTTTTCACGATATATGTCCAGTTATGGGATTATTTTAAAACACGTCTTGATTTAGATCTGCTTTTTTTCTTGTTCTGTTCTTTTTTATATTGTGTGTGCCACGCTTCAAGGTCACGTGAGGCTTGTAGTTCCAGTTGCTCTAAAGTTTCTTGTGTATAAAGATTCTGGATTGTTGGATTTGCATCAGTTCCCATCAGGATAACTTCAGGGTGCTCTTTTAGCACCTGCTTGACGTTCTCTTCGAGTGGATCTTTCTCGAGTTGTGCATTTAACTCTGCCTGAATCTTGATATGTTCAATATGCTCTTTGTTCATCTGCTCAAGCTTAGTTATCAGTGCTTCTTTGATGATACCAGCCTTAGCATTCTCTTTATCAGCCTCTTCGAGCTCTTCAGCCGCTTTTTCTTGATCTTGGATATGTTCTGCGGTCTCTTGCTCAATCTGAGTAGCAAGCTCTTCCTGAGTCTTGAGGTGTTTCGCAACTTCATCATGAGCCTGTTTGATCTGTTTGGCTAGCTCCTCTTTATCTTTTTGAAGTTCATCATTATCTTTATTAGCCTGTCCGATCTGCGTGGTTAGCTCTTTTTGGATTATACTATAA
>DAOVUR010000122.1 GCA_030632465.1 bacterium
AAAAGACCTTCCATAATGTGATTGGCCGGATTCCGGGAAAGACGGACCAGTGGATTATACTGGGATCGCATTTCGACACGATGCCGGGCATTGCAAATTTCCAAGGAGCAAACGATTCAGGATCAAGCACGGGACTACTGCTGGCCCTAGCAGCCAAACTAAAAGAACATGAAGCTATGCCGTTCGATATTCTGCTGGCATTTCTAGATGGTGAAGAGTGTGTTAAACACTACGGTTCAACCGATGGACTACATGGTAGCAAACGCCTTGCGGCAACACTAGTAGGTAACCAAACTGCAGATCGAGTTTTGGCGGTAATCATTCTAGACATGATTGGCGACCGTGATCTTCACATTGCTATTCCACGCAACTCCACTCCATCACTAATTTCACTAGCCTTTGATGCAGCCAATAAAACTGGAGCAAGATCATACTTCTCACTATCAGATAGTATGATACTTGACGACCACGTCCCATTCCTAAAGGCTGGCATGCCATCTATTGATCTCATCGACTTCACATTCGGCTCCGCATATGGAAAAAATGATTATTGGCATACAACTAACGACACTATGGACAAAATTAGTGCAGATAGCTTAGAAGTCACTGGCAATGTTATTCTAGAGATGCTTAATCAGTTGAGATGATATTATGGAAAACAGTAAGCAAGAAAAACTACTGATAGTATGGACAAGTGCCGACCGAGAAGTTGCCCTTAACATGATATTAATGTATGCAGCCAATGCTGATAGCTGGTGGGACTCGGTATCTCTGCTACTTTGGGGCCCATCACAAAAACTGTTCCTAGAGGACACTGAAATACAGGATGCCATTAAGCAGATAAAAGAGAGAAATGTTAGGCTTTTAGCCTGTGTTTCATGCGCAAACAAATACGGTATCGCAGATGAACTAAAAACTCATGACTTGGAGGTCTTCAGCATGGGGCCACTTCTCTCCAACTGGCTACAGTCGGACAGCAAGGTGATTACGTTTTAAAGAGATCCAACTGATCAATATTCACCCTAGGTTTGCGACGATGCTTAGCGATTTTCGGCTGTCCAGATTCACCAAATTCACCCTCTTCCAAATTGGCAAGAATTTCCTTAGATCGTTCAACCACTGCTAATGGCATACCAGCCAAGCGCGCAACTTGAATACCATAACTCTTATCTGCACCACCCTCAACTATACGACGCAAAAACACAATGTCATCATTCTTTTCTCGAACCAGAATACTGTAATTTTTAACACCCTGCATAGTCTTTGCTAAATCAGTAAGCTCATGATAGTGCGTAGCAAACAGCGTCTTGGCTTTCACCTCTGGAATATTATGTAGGTATTCAGCAACAGCCCAGGCAATACTGATACCATCAAAAGTACTTGTACCTCGTCCAATTTCGTCCAAAACAATTAAACTGCGGCTAGTTGCGTTATTAAGGATATTCGCAGTCTCCTGCATCTCGACCATAAACGTACTACGCCCTCTAACAAGATCATCACTGGCCCCTACTCTCGTGAACACGCGATCAACTACACCTATCTGAGCCGATGAGGCAGGGACAAATGAACCTGCCTGAGCCATAACCACAAGTAGTGCTACCTGCCGTATATACGTTGATTTACCAGCCATGTTAGGCCCAGTAATAATCAGTAACTGGTTTGTAGTACAGTCGAGCAGTGCATCATTAGGCACGAATCGTTCCGAATCCGGCATCTGCTCAATCACAGGGTGTCGCCCAGCCTTAATGATCAACTTATCGCTATCATCCATAAGCGGGCGCGTGTAACGCATCGCTATTGCTCGATCTGCCAATGTACTAAGGCAATCTAAGTAGCCCAGAGAAAATGCTGTAGCCTGAATAGATTCTGTATGACTGACAACAATCTCTACCACCTCAGCAAAAAGAGCCTGCTCAAGTGCGAGAGAACGTTCATGCGAGCCGAGAATCTTATTCTCATACTCTTTTAACTCAGGAGTAATAAAACGCTCTGCATTTACTAACGTCTGTTTTCTGATATATTCTGGCGGAACATTTTGTAGCTGCCCTTTTGAAATCTCTATGTAATATCCAAAAACCTTATTATGACGAACTTTTATGGTCTTGATGCCTGTACGCTCCTGCTCAGCAATCTGATACTCCGCAAGCCATTGCCTGCCATCTTTGGCAATCACACGTAATTCATCTAGCTCTGCATTACAGCCATTCCTGATAATCCCACCATCCTTAAGTTTAACTGGCGGCTCATCAACAATAGTTCTTTGGATAATATCAATAAGTTCCGGTAAGTCCTGTAAGTCGCTCGCCAAAGTTTTGATCAATTCCGCATCACAACTTTCTGCAATTGCTCTAACAGCTGGTATTTCCTGTAAAGAAAGCACAATAGAGATTAAGTCGCGCGGATTGCATGCCCCTGAGCCAGCACGCGCAATTAATCGCTCTAGGTCACGAACATGCCCACACATATCACGAAGCTCCCGCAACATTGTACGCGCAGTTGTAAGATTTTCTACAGCATCATGACGACGATTAATCTCCTTTAGATCAGCCAATGGCCGCAAAACCCACTCACGAAGAGTACGCGCACCCATAGCGGTCTTAGTAACATCAAGCACACCTAACAAAGAGTGTGCTGCATCATGGCCTGGTTGCGGAAGCAGATCTAAATTATTACTAGATGACTCATCCAGAAACATATAATCACTTGAACTACGTAAACTAAAGGAGCGGACGTGCGATACTTGACGTCTAAGGTTCTCACGAACGTAATATAACACCGCACCAGCAGCACCCACTACAGCAGGTTCATCCTCACATCCAAAGCCCGCTAGGGAATGAACATTAAAATGGCGAAGCAATTGATCATCTGCCGCATCAGCATCAAAAGTCCAGTCATCACATTTTGTTAATGAAAAAGTTAACCCGGGCGGAACTTCATCCAGTCCACTAGATTCCGACTGATTTTCTGGAACAATACACTCATTAGGTGAGATTCGTCGCAATGTATCCCACAGCTCTTCTATAGATTCAAAACTCTCCCCATAAAATAAGCCAGTCGAAAGATCAAGGGTAGCCAACCCGTACCGTTTACCTGCAAAAGTTATACCAGCGAGAAAACTGTTCTTCTTGGAATCAAGAATGTTATCTTCAGTAACCGTACCTGGTGTAACAACTCTTGTTATTTCTCGCTGAACAATACCCTTGGCTTCACTTGCATCTTCCACCTGCTCGCATATTGCAACTTTTATTCCAGCACGGATAAGTTTAGCCAAGTATCCTTCTGCCGCGTGATACGGAATGCCACACATCGGATATTTATTACGCTTAGTCAGCGCAATATCAAGTACTGGAGCAGCCTTAACAGCATCATCATAAAACATCTCATAGAAGTCACCCAGTCTAAAGAACAGAATAGTATCATCAGGCAGTTCTGCCCTAATCCTGCGATACTGCTGCATCATGGGCGTTAACTTTTCTGACATAATCATATTCCACTTAAAACTGTTCACTAATCATACGTCCGCTACTTACCGGCACGCTAACAACTCTATTGATAAATTTTCCAGTAGTAAAAAGATGAAATTTACCTGCTTAAAGAACTCAAGTCAATTTAAACCTGAATTGCTTGAGCTAAAGACACCCAATCAGAAACAGCAAGATCGCCAGGTCGCGCCTGTGGACTTATCCCTAGGCCAGCCAGAAGCTCTCCTGAAGTCTCCTGCGTCAACTCTAAATCTGATGCCTGTTTAGACAATATCCCTTGCATCTGCTTCCTACGATGCGCAAAAGAGATCTTGAGCAATCGCCTAAATAGTTTCGTCTTCTCTGGGGCAAGCCCATAACTCTTGCAACGCGTAAGCTCAATAATAGATGACTCAACCTTAGGTACAGGCCAGAAACAGTTATTGCTAATCTTTTTTACTACAGTAACATCATAACTTATCTGTACCCTAACGCTCAATAACCCGTAGTTTTTTGTTCCCGGAAGAGCGGCAAGACGCTGAGCAACCTCATCCTGCAATGTCACTACGATCTTTTCTGGCATAACATCAGCAGAAGCCATATCAATTAATATTCTACTTCCCGCTGAATATGGGAGGTTAGATACAAGTTTATTGATACCTGACGCTAATATATCCTCCATATTACAATCAAGCGCATCTCCTTGAATCAACTCTAGATTATCAACTTCACCCCATCGCTCCTGAAGCAACTCCGCAAGCCTATAATCTTTTTCAACGGCAACAACACGTCCAACTCTTCGGAGCAGTTGATCAGTGACAACACCGAGCCCTGGCCCAATCTCTAGCACCTGATCATTAGGCTGTAAGTCAGCGCAATCCAGCAGAATATCTAGGATATTCCCATCTACAAGAAAGTTTTGACCAAGCACTTTGCTAGGGTGAAAATCCATACCTATAACCAGATCTCTGACCGCCGTCAAACTTGTTAATGGCTCTATATCTTCTAACTCTTCAATTTTCATAAGTTCTATTAATTATTCTCTAGTCAATATTTCATCAGTTTCCAGCAAATGGATCTACTTCGATAATTTCAATCTGAGCATTTCGTTTTAAAGAAGATATCCATTCTTTATGAAGACGCATTCCTTCTTTATTACGTAACTCACCCTCTATCCCTGCCCGGGCATCAGCAAATGATTCTACTGCCCCAGTCTTACGCTCACTGACTTCTAGTATATATAGATCATCATCTATCTCAAGCACATCACTAATCTCGCCAATCTTAAGTTCAGCTTCTGCAAGCTGCAGCTCTTCACGTAAGTCTCCGGGAGCTACCCACCCCCAATCACCGCCATCGTCAGCCTTATATCCCTTAGAAAACTTCTTAGCTGCAGCAGCGAAATCTCCACCATTCTTCAGCTGGGTCTGCAGATCAAGAGCTTTCTGCATCGCCCCTTTACCACCACTTTCATCCTTCTTCAAAACAATCATCTGTAACTTTATAGTACTTGCTGTTTTATATTCATTCTGATGCTCTTGGTAATATTTCTGAACATCGACAGCTGAAACCTTCAAGCGTTGCTGTACATTCGCATGCCGCATAGATGAAATAATTATCTGGTTACGAATATTATCTCTCCAAGACTCATAAGTAAGATTATCCGCTGCTAAAGCACGCATCATTGCTTTACGATCATCATGAAATACTTCATGTAGAATCTCATTCACACGACCATCCACAACATTCTCAGGAATCTGTCCCTGTTGATCTTTATACGAATCTAAAATCAACTTACTCTCTACCAGGTTCTCTAACGATTTCTGAAAAACCCTTTTTGTCTCTCTACGTAACTCTTCACCTGTATACTTTGCTATCAGCTCACGCTGCAATGGCTGCACCTGAAGCATAACATCCCCAATTGTAATAGAATGATCATTAACCTTTGCCATCAAACCATCTAGTAATATCTCCTTTTGCGCCATTGTATTAGCAGCAACAAATAGTGATAACACCAAATAAATCATATAAGATATTCTTTTCATCTCTCTGTAACTCTCAACTTTAATTTGTTAAGCCAAACCGAAGCGTGACTGAATTCTTTATTTATAATATCTGGGCATAATAACATTAATACAGCTGTTGACAATCCAATTAAGCATATTGTACATTACTTCTTATGAAATTATTTACTACATTAACTCTTTTAGCGATGTCGACACTTAGTGTCATTCTATTTGTTGGGTGTGAAACAGAATCAGCAAATGCTTCAATTCATATTTCCCCTTCCGCGGCCACTATCCGTGAAGGTCAATCTATAACATTTACTGCCGAGGGCGGTTACGATCACAGATGGTCTATTGACAACAGTATAGGACGCCTATCAACTAGCACTGGCAATACGACGGTATATACAGCTATGAGTGGCACAAATGTTCAGCAGACGCTAACGCTAACATCAACAATTGACGGATTGTATTCA
>DAOVUR010000257.1 GCA_030632465.1 bacterium
AATCAATCATGATTCCTGCTACATCTTAGCAGCAAGCTCTTTGATAAACTCTTCCATTCCTTCTTTAAGATCATCACGCATAAGAGCAAACTCTATATTCGTCTTAAGAAAATCGAGCCTATTACCGAGGTCATAACGACGCCCCTCAAAGCGTAATCCATACATCGCACGCTCTTTCAGCAACAGCTCCATTGCATCGGTAAGCTGAATCTCATTATTCTTGCCAGGCTTAGTACGACCAATACAGTCAAATATTTCAGGTGTTAACACGTAACGTCCAGCAATCACCAAATTCGAAGGTGCATCTTCAGGATCTGGTTTTTCAACAAAGTTTTCCACCAGATATATATTCTTATCAATCACCTTGCCATCCATAACCCCGTAACGACTAACTTTATCTCGATCAACTTCTTCTAGCGCAACAACAGACTCATTATAGCGCTCATACACATCGATCATCTGCTTAGTAACGGACTCGCCACTATTAGATTGGACAAGTGTATCGCCAAGCAGTACAGCAAAAGGCTCATTACCAACATGATCACGCGCATAACTTATTGCATCACCCAAACCATTAAGCTCTTTCTGCCAGACAAAATGAATATTAGCTAAATTAGAAATACGCTTTAACTCTTCCAGCTCTTTCTCCTTACCTTTTTCTTCCAACTCAAGTTCAAGCTCAAAATTACGGTAGAAATGCTCTTCAATTGCGCGCTTACCTTTACCAATAATCATTAAGATATCTGTTATACCTGCGGCAACGGCCTCTTCAACCACATACTGAATAGTAGGCGTATCCACAATCGGTAACATCTCTTTAGGCTGCGATTTCGAAGCCGGCAATAGCCGTGTTCCAAAACCAGCGGCTGGGATAACTGCTTTACGTATCATTCTTAATTTTCTCCTGTCGTACAAATTATATCTGGCTTAATCAGCTTAATATCCATAGGTCCTAATTTACCCTGTAACGCCTGATACATCTTATCATCTTCATATGTACCAACAATAGCACCACCAGACCCCGTAAACTTGGCACTAGCTCCCACTGACCTAGCGGCATTAATCATATTAATGTTACCATCACTAATCTTGGATACAGCCATGCGGCGATCAAAGTTAGCATTTAACAGATCACCTATCTTCTCGGGAGTCCCTTTTACTAGGCACTGCTCAACCTGATTGGTCAGATCAGCCCAAAAAGCAATAGCATCCAATATCTCTGAATCATTGCGCTCAAATCGTTCGCGCATATCGCTATGGAAAACTTCAGAACCTTCCGAAAGATCAGCCCTATAAGCAACGTAAAGATTTGGCAAGCTAGCAATATCAAGATTCCGATACGTACCATGCCCACTCTTCTCCATTATACTACGATCAAAATCCATATAGACAAGACCTTCATACGCCTGCGCCACACGATCCTGCAGTCCAGCCGATATATTCAGCTCCTTATTCTCCACAGATAAAATAAGACTAGGAAACTCCTCTTTTGGGATAGTAACATCATAAAACTTACACAACGCCCTAAAGCATGCAGTAATAATTGCACTCGATCCCGCCAAACCTACTAGATGTGGAATATCAGACTTATACCTGATCGTGAAATTCTTATCATGCAACTGAATGCCATGCTTGCGACTATAATCATGAAAACGCTTAATTGTAGCCTTCAAGAGACGAATGCCACCGTAATAACCAAACAGCCTTACATCATCAACAAGATTATCAATACCGTTAAAGACCGAATGATCACGCCTCGTAGGTATAATCTCCAGTTCAGGTGACTCATAAAGCGTTACTTCAGCACAAAAATTACTGAAAGTAAAAGCTATAGTCTTACCGAAATATCCATCAGACGGATTACCAATTAATCCACCTCGTGAAAAAGCTTTTGTTTTAATAATCATAAATATCGTTCACTATTTGCTATAAAGTTTGTGCTCAGAAAGAGCAACACACCATTTCACCATTTACCATTTCAACTTTACAATTCTTTTACTCTAACGCTTTCATCCACTCATAAACCTTACCAGCATCCTTATCGTTCGGAGCCAACTCTAAAAATCGTTTATAATGTTCATGCGCCTTAACCGGCATCTTAAGATCTTCCTCATACAAAATACCAAGATTATAATGAATAGCAGAATCAGACGGGTTCAATTTAAGAGCCGCTAAGAATGCCTCTTTCGCCTTAAGCTTATGCCCACCATGTCTATACAAACATCCCATATTATACTGCATCTTGGCTCGTTCCCGCCTATTGGCAACAAGAATACGATCAACAATACCCTTTAATCGCTCAATTTCACCTCTAGCGGCGGCCAATTGCAATTCTAACTCATCTTTAGATAGCTGTGAGACCGCAGCAACTTGAACCACCACCTTCTCCGGTACAACATCATTTTTTTCAGCCACAACAGCTTCCGCCACCTTATTGCTAACCACCTCAGAATGCTGAATATCTAGGTTAAACAAGCTTTCCAGCTGCATCATATCATCAACTTCTTGCGCGTTAACAACCAACCCCGCAAGCAAGCAACATATAAAGATATAAGATTTATTAATCATCTACAAAGTTCCTCATAAAACAAAAGTCACTCATGATTACATGCATAACACCATTTGTCACGCCTCTTCTACAGTTACTTTCACAATAAATAAAATTGTATTAACCATACATTTCACTTGCAACATATCCAGTTTTATCTCATTTTTCTACTATATTTAATAACCACAAAAATTATGCATACAACAGGAGACAGTTCAATGACAGCAAGTGGAGTTTGGTTTGGAAACAACAATTGGCCAACTGGTCGCTCACTCGGTGAATTCGCTAAAGATGTATTTCGTATAGAAAACTGTAAAACCGATAA
>DAOVUR010000290.1 GCA_030632465.1 bacterium
CGTGCAGAAGTTGAGGCGGATATCAAAAAACTTGGATTGCAGCATACACGTCGCAGTGAGTTAGGGGGCGCAGGGGTGGAGTTGCAGGATATACTATTGGTAGATACAACTGGAGAGCTTAAAGATTTATATTCGGTGGCATCGGTTATATTTGTTGGTAAAAGCTTATGTAGCACTGGTGGACAGAATATTATTGAGCCTGCTTTACCAGGCAAGCCGATTATTGTTGGACCGCATCTTGAGAATTTCCCTGATGTTGCAAAAGATTTTACTGAGGCAAATGCTATGATTCAGGTGGCTGATGCTGAAGAATTAGAGGTTGAATTGAAAAAAATGCTTGAGAGTAGTCAATTAAGAGAAGAGTATGGTGATCGTGCTCGACTACTGGTTCCTGCTAAACGTGGCGTGGTTGACGCATCAGTTAAGATGATTTTAGAGACAGTAGAGGCGAATGTAAATGCGCACGTAGAGAATTAACGTAAGGGCGAATTGCATTCGCCCATTTAAAGAGAGACTAAAATGAATAAAAAAATATTAATAGCAACAGAGAAGCCATTTGCAGAGCAGGTTAGAAATAGCATTGTAGCAGAGATGGAAGGTGCCGGTCTTACGGTGTCTATATTGGAAAGTTATACTGACAAAGCAGACTTGCTAGCATCAGTAGCAGATGTGAATGGTATTATTATCCGTAGTGATAAGATTACTGATGAGGTAATGAGTGCGGCAAAAGATTTACAGTTGGTTGTTCGTGCTGGATCGGGTTTTGATAATGTTGATATTGCATTTGCGAAAGAAAATGGGGTTGTTGTAGAGAATACGCCAGGCCAGAATGCTAATGCAGTGGCTGAACTTGCTTTAGAGTTGATGCTAGCAGCAATGCGTCCTCTTAATGGACAGTCTGGACGTGAGCTGAAGGACCGTACTCTTGCTGTACACGGCTTTGGTAATATCGGTAGACTAGTGGCTGGGCTAGGTCGTTCCTTTGGCATGACCGTTAAGGTGTTTGACATGTATATTGATGCAAGTGCTGTTAGAAATTCAGGTGTCACTGTTGCGGATTCAGTTGAAGATCTCTATGTTGATGCTGATGTCGTAAGTGTACATATTCCAGATAACGCAAGTACACATGGTAGTATTAATAGTAAGTTGCTGTTGAGCATGAAGCCTGATGGAGTTTTGGTTAACACGGCGCGTGCGGGTGTTGTTAATGAAGATGATATGCTTGCTCTCTTTAAGCAGAATCAAGGGTTCCGTTATGCTACAGATGTGGCGCCAAGTGCTGATTTTCTCGAGAAGGCCGGAGAAGAGTTTTCTGATAATATCGTTATGACACCAAAGAAGCAGGGTGCGCAAACTTTAGAGGCTAATATTAATGCTGGCATGGCTGCTGCAAGACAGACTATATCTTACTTTAAAGATGGTGATGCCACATTCTGTGTTTATAAACTTATTCCACCACATCTTAAAGATTATACAAAACTAGCCATACAGCTAGGGAAGTTGAATGCTGCATTTGTGGCTAAACCGCGTGAAATAAATGTAATAGCGTACGGAGAGCTGGAGGGATTGGCAGATACATTGGCTGAATATGTATTGAAAGGTCTGTTCTGCAGTGCTCTTGGTTGTGATTGTTCACCACATGAAGCTGCACAATATGCGCAAGATCGTTCTATTAAGATTGTTAAAATTAAGCCGGATAACCTACGTGGCTATGGTAATGCTTTAACTGTGGATTTCATTATTGATGATGAAGAACGACATAGTTCGCGTGGCCGTATTGATGAAGGTGAAATGGAAGCGTCTAGAATTGGTGAGTTTAAAGCTCGCATGCCTCTCGATAGCGGTATCTATGTTATTACCACATATAAGGAACGCGTTGGTATGGCCAATGAGGTTGGTCAATTGCTTATTGATAGTGGTTATAATAGAGTTATCTTGGGTGCTGGACCAAATATGGATAACTCAAAAGCTCAGGCGTTCTTTGAGGTTGTAAAACCTGAAATGAACTTTGAAGATCAGTTGGCTGAGCTTTCAGGTATCTGTTCATCGATGGCGAAAGCTAAGGATGTATATGAAGTTAAACTAATCAATCTTCTA
>DAOVUR010000093.1 GCA_030632465.1 bacterium
AGCTATCCCAGAAAAAAGTAAACCATCACTAGCTCTAAAACTAAAGTAATCAGTACCTGTTGCTGAGTTAGTTGAAGTATAGATTACTTGGTATGAATTGGTTGGTATACTGGATGGACTGTTAAAGACTATTGTTCCTTGAGATGGCTGGGTTACAATAGTAAACTCAAGATACTGCGAGTCCGTATGGTAATCAGTGCCACCTAGAGCGATATCAGTTGAACCATCGACTGCCACCTCAGCTATTTTTGTCGAAACCACTGGTGCCGTATTAGTTGTTACTGTTACTGTACAAGTTGCCACCGTAGAGTTTGTTACTCCATCATTTGACATATAAGTAAAGCTATCCACGCCAGTAAATCCATTATCAGAGGTATAGATCAATTTATTTGAATTTGTCGGATATACCGTAGAGCTATCATAGCTAATTGTTCCATGAGCAGGTGGTACTACAACTGTACAACCAAGATCAGAGCTTGCTACCGCTTCATCACTTACTAATAGCTGCACATGCTTAGGAGACTCTGTTGCAGCCATAACTGAAATATCTAATGCATTAGGCGGCAGATTCTCCGCAAAAGCCAAATTGACAATGCCGCTTAAAACCAGTCCTATCATTACTAAACGCTTCATTATGTCTCCTTAATAAATTTTAATTAAAAGATCTTAACTATTTCAAATATCAGTACCGACTATATGCCCCATGTAGTAAAAACAAAAAAGCATGACATACAGAAAGGTATAAAAACCAGATTCCTATTTATTAATTGGCATTCATAATAGCAAAAACCGCCTGATATGTCAAATTACTCAAAGATGTGACCGAAGATCAAAACACTCTATTTCAACTTACACATGCATCTATTAACCACGCTCGCTTAAGCCGCAAAACAACCTCTAACAAGCTAGACTTTAATTACCTAGCCCTGCCGCCACTTTGCGAGTAGCATCAATCCTATCCGTAATTGCTTTCCTTGCCATCTCATCATCAGGAAGATCCCGCTCTAACGCATCCGCATAATCATTGATTACTACCGATTCAGCCTTACCACCGACCTCAGCCAGTGCAGCAATAACGGCACTCCCGTACTCTAAAGAGTATAGTTTATCCTGCGCCCGCTTAAGCTCGCGCACATAAATTGGAGTTGCCGACTTTGCGTGCAATCCTTGCAAAGCTTTTATTGCATGCGTACAAACGGTTTCCCCATGTCCATCATTACGCCTATAGTTCAAGGCAAAAGCCGAATCAATCACCGCAACTGCATCTTGCCTCATAACCAGCGCCAGACTATCAATTGCAGCCATAACAATACTTACATCGCCATCAGAAATTTTCTTTTTCAGATAATCACTTACCTCTACTGATTCGCTTCGAGATAAACCAAGCGCCTTGACTGCCGCGCTATTAAGGTAAATGTGAGCATCTCCAACAGCCATTAATATCTTTATAGATTCCTCATCACCTTGTCTCCCCAAATTCTCAAGCGTTTTTTTTCTTTTAGGCAAATCAATAGACGTGTCTTTAGCCATCGCAATGGCAGCAGTAACTCTATTCAGCTCTTCTGCGACTACAACATCCTTAGACTCTGGCAACAGCTCTGCTTTTTCCTTACCTGCTACTACTGATGCAGAATGCCCAGCCCCCTTAACGTCAGTCGCCGTACCTGCCGGCGCAGTACGTATTGCCGGCAACTCTTTGTCTGCAACAGCCCCTAAATGATCGACACCCGCACTAGTGTCTTTAACTTTTGGTACAGCTTCATTTACCGCTGGCATCACTGCGGACACCGAATTATCACGCCGTAAAAACAGAATCGCCCCAACAACAACGGCAACCACAATGATAAATAATAGTACAATAATAGCACGCTTCATAATATTTCCTTTTGATATCCTTCAAAATCACAATGCTAGGTAATTCACAACCAGCTATAAACATATCCCCATATAAAACCAGAAAACGAAAGTATCAAACCAGCCATTGTACTGTACAGTTAATTATGCCCCATTAATATGTAGACTAGCGCTTGAATCCCCTCCTTACTTATGCCACAATAAACAAATTAAAGAACCCATAAGGAACCAAAACCATGTCAGACTCGATTTTCACTATCGGCGCAGAGGGAGTAAACTCTGCAGCCATTGTTGACGACATACGCAAAAAAGTCGCAGCCAATATGGAGCTAGGCGTATATACAGACGTACGTGTTGCCCGCGCCGAACGCACTAACCTGGCCAACCTGAAAGACGAAGATAATTTTCTAGCCTTCTACCTAGAATGTCTACGTGACGCAGTATTTGTCGATATAAACGATTTTGATATTCACGAACAGCGATCAAAGTTCAATAAGCCACTGGTACTCCTAAAGAAAACTATCTGGAAAATGCTAAAGTTCTATACCTACCGCATGTGGTCGCAACAGAACCAAGTTAACGGGCTACTCCTCTCAGCACTAGAAAGCGGCGAAAGCAAGAACCAGGAAAAGATCAAGAGCCTAGAAGCACGCATCGCCATGCTTGAAGAAAAATTACCCTAACACTCAACAGATTTAACACAGATAAGCAGAGATAAAAAAATTGAGACAACAAAGGTCCAACAGAGAGGTCATTGAGCGAAGCCGAAATGCCCTCGTGAGACTAACCGGCCCTTCGGCTCCGCTCAGGGACCTAGTGCCAGTAAAAACCTACTAATCTGAAGACTGATAACTAATGACTAACAACTTAAAAATCGCATTTGTCGCACCACGCTTTCTTGAAGGCCCCACTATTGGTGGTGCGGAGACACTGCTTAAACAGCTAGCCATCCATTTAGCTCAAGCTGGACACGAAGTTTCATTTCTCACCACCTGCGCATGCGATCATGTCACATGGGCAAATGAAGTTCCAGCCGGAGTTAAGGAAGTAGAAGGATTGCAAGTTCATTTCTTCCCCGTTGACGACAATCGCGACCTCGAAACTTTTCACACCATTCAACAAGCCATCTGCAACGGCAAAGCAGTCTCAAAAGCAGAAGAGGAGACTTGGCTTAAGAATAACGTTAACAGCACACCGCTATATGAGTACCTACGTAATGAAGGCTTAAAATATGACCGCATACTGATGGGCCCCTACTTGTTCGGACTAACCCATGCCGCCGCCGCTATACACCCAGATAAAACTATGCTGGTTCCGTGCCTACATGATGAAGCATTCGCATATCTAGAATCTATTGCCGAAATGTTTAAGTCAGTAAAAGGATGCATCTTCAATGCACCAGCAGAGCAAGATCTTGCCAAACGGCTTTACAACCTAGACGACAGCAAACTACATGTCGTCGGTATGGGGCTGGATTCATTCGGCTACGACTCAGACAAAACCGCTCAAGAGCATAATATTCCCGCGCCATATCTTTTATATTGCGGTAGACGTGAAGGATTAAAAGGCACACCACTACTTATAGATTACTTTACAGCCTTCCGTAAACGAACAGGTAAAGATATCAGACTTGTTTTCACCGGCACAGGACTCATAGATATTCCATCAGAGATGAAAGAGTATGTTGTTGATCTAGGATTCGTCACTGAAGAAGAAAAACATAACGCCATGGCAGGCGCACTCGCATTTTGTCATCCGTCACTAAACGAAAGCTTTGGCATTGTACTACTAGAGGCCTGGTTAGCAGCAACACCAGCACTTGTTCATGCTGGCAGTGCAGTTCTATCGCAACACTGCAAAAGCAGCAATGGCGGACTATGGTTCAACAGCTACCCCGAATTTGAAACAGAACTATTATTACTACTAGAAAACAAAGAACTATGCACAAGCATGGGTAAAGCCGGCAAAGAGTATGTTAAAAAACATTACTCATGGAAAAGCATTGAAGAAAAACTAGAAGCAGCTCTTAATTAAAAGATGGAAGGCAATAAATAATGCGAGACAAAACCTCAATAGTTGGTGGCAACGAAACCATCTTACTAGCCGAAGATGAAGATGCCATTCGCATTACTACACAATTCTTCTTGGAAGATATAGGTTACAAGATGCTTGTCGCATCAACATCCGAAGAAGCATTACTAAAAGCAGAAGAACACACTGGCCAAATCCATCTACTCCTAAGCGATGTAAATCTACCAGACATGAGCGGACCAGACCTAGCAAAAAAACTATCCGAGACATCTCAAGACATCAAGAAACTCTTTATGTCCGGCTACACCGCCAGCATTATCGCCGATGACCATGATGCCGATATGAATTTCCTATCAAAACCATTTACTCACGACACACTCGCCGCAAAAATCAGAGAAGTAATCGATATTGCCTAACTCAACAAGTGGCACAAGCTTCTTGGCGTCAATCTCATTTATATCAACTAACACATCATACTGGAGAAATTGTAATGCTAGCGAAAAAGAGTAGAAATAACTTATTACTTATCACCTTGATAAAAAACCAGACCATAAATGCAAAATTAATAATGCAATGCATAGTAATATGTATGACACTCACTATTCCAAGCATGGCGGCCACTGAATCAAGTAATGATATCCACTTTATAAACAAACCAACCGTCACCAAGAACAACGATTCTCTTAGCATTACTTTTAGCGTGAATAAGCCTACAGATGCCACTATCTCAATTCTAAATGCCGACGATGTCGTTATACGCCATCTTGCCGCTGGTGTTCTAGGCACAAATGCACCTGCTCCATTCCAGAATGGCCTTTCACAAACTGTTGTATGGGACGGTAAAGATGACTTTGGCGCAAGCGTTAAAGCATCTGAAAGCCGAGTACGGGTTGGATTAGACACAAAAGCCAAGTTTGGTAAGATCATTTTTTATGAGACAGGTATAGCATACTCCCCACGCGCAGCAACCGTAGGCCCTGACGGCCTAATATATGTATTAATGGAACATGGTCAGACGAAGTCTACATTTCTACTGCAGGCCTATACTCGTACCGGAGAGTACGTGAAGACTATCATGCCCTACCCAGCAGATTTACCACCAGAAAAACTTACAGGCCTACCTCGCTTTAAAAGACCAAATGGCACCTATTGGCCTGCCATTCACCACGGAGCATTTCGTGACCTTTACCCTGACAGCGCCGGTATGCGTGCTCAAAAGATGTTAATAACCTCTAAGGGGCTCATCATAATGGTAAATGCTAGTAAAACACATAATGCTGGCATTAGAGATCAACGTCTATTAATTATTGATACAAATGGCGGCACACCAAAAGACTACCTAGGGCCGTTCGCATCTGCAGAAAAACTTGCCCACGGCCTATGCTGGCTTGCAATGTCGCCAGATGAAAAATGGATCTATACATCAGGACACCTTAAAGGAAACAGAAACGATGATAGCTTTAAAACTCCTCCACACAATGTCGTCTACAGAATCAATTTAGATGATAAAGATCTAGCAACTCCATTTATTGGTGAGTTACACACGGCAGGAAATGATGAGACTCACCTAAACCAGCCACGCGGTATTGACACTGATGCTGACGGCAATATTTATGTATGCGACTTCGGTAACCAGCGCATTGCAATATTTAATGCTGACGGCAAATGGATTGGCAAACTTGATATAGCCAACCCTGATCAAATCGTCGTAAACAAAAAAAATGGCGCCATCTATGTCTACACAAGAGAGTCGCTAGAAAAAAGAAAATACAGATCAACCATTGTTAAGTTTAAAGCCATTAACAGTACACCTACGGCAACTATAGATATCAGTGAGCCATACTGCACACTATCAATAGATACAACTCAGAATAACCCGATACTATGGTTGGCACGTACCTTTGGCGAAAGACCTAATAAAGCAAAAAGAGGTGTCGAGAGAATTGATGACCTAGGCGATAAACTAAGCGATCCTGTCGAGATCATAAAACACCGCACCCTACCAGATGTTTACCAGATCTGTGCGTCAGTAAAGAACGATGATGTCTTTGTTCACAGTTTTTCTGAACATCAAATTGCACGAGTTGACGGCATAACAGGAGAAGTCAAACTTCTACCAAAACTCAAAGGTGAAGATATCGCTATTGGTCCCAATGGTAATATATATCTATCAGTCATGACAAAGTGGAATCCGGGACAAAAGAAGGTTTCAAAATATGACCGTGATGGAGTACCAGTATCATTTGACGATAGCGACTCCAACACAATAACAGAGATTCCTGGTAACATACATGGACACAATCATTCAGGATCAAAAGGACTAGCAGTATCACCTAAAGGTGAAGTTGTAATACTCGACAAGCAAAAATCAAATGACATCAGTGTCTATGGAAGCAACGGTAAACTATTATCTCGCAGAATAATTACAGGACTAAATGGTGCATGCGGATCACCTATCATGGATTTAGCCGGAAACCTTTACATCGCTACAGACACCAAAACAACAGAATACCCGGCGATATTTAACACACCTAAACCTCCAACAAAATATTATGAATGGATGTACGGAAGCGTTATAAAGTTCCCGCCAACAGGTGGTTCATTACACTATAAACCACGAGGCGCTAAATCAACATCAACTTGGCCACCAGAAAACGCAAAGCACATGAAAAAGCTTAAATCTTCTGTATCTAAAGAATGTTATGTTGATGGTAGCACTTGGGTAAAAGATGGTTTTACAATTGCACCACGTGGATATAACACCTGCTACTGCTACACTAGTCATTTTGCTGTTGATTACTGGAACCGTACATTTATTCCTGACATCGGACAATTCAACGTACAGATGTCAGATGCCAACGCTAACACAATCATAAGCTTTGGTGACTACGGCAACGAAGATAGCGGCGGCCCCGGTAGCAAAATCCCAAAACCTGAAATCCCACTATCTTGGCCATATGCAGTAACTGTTGGTAAAAGTGGCGTATACATATCTGATTTCATCAACCGCCGTATCGTACGAGTAGACTTAGTATCCTCAGTGGAAGAAACCATAAACATCAAATAAAACCTGCTAAATCAGAAAGATCAAGTAATATGCTTGTCACTATAGCTTTAACCATTCTGTTTATTGCACCAGCGTTCTATAGGTTGCGCGCAAAAGGGTATCCAGCAGTACCTTTTATTGTTGTAACTATAATGTTTTCTATTTCAGCACCATTTATTAATACACCAACGACTCTAGCAATCCTA
>DAOVUR010000003.1 GCA_030632465.1 bacterium
CGAAGGTGATTGCGTAGTTGTTGGCCATCATGAAGTCGACACCAGCACCTAGTGAGTAGATTAGCTCGGTGTATTCGGAGCTATAGTATAGGTAGTCTACTGTGCGGATGCCTGCACCTGCTAGTAGGAATGGCGAGATAGGATCTTCGGCTGGGAGTAGGCGGTGTTTGAAGTCAACTTTGCCGGTTTTCATGTCGGCTTTTCCTGGGTAGTCAGCTTCTAGGAATTGACCGGTAAGGGCTACACTGGTGCTTCTGAGCATGTAGTATTTTACTCCTATTCCGATGTTCCAGTAGCTTGAGCTTTCTCGGTAGTCGGAGGTTAGTTTGGCTAGTGAACCACCAAATAGGATGGACCATTTGTCGTTCTCTGCTGATGTTGTGACTTCGCCCCATAGTGAGCCGCCAAGGGAGTCGGCGTTGTCGGAGCTGTTGCCTTCGAGCGATATTGTGTCGATCATGCGGGCGTCGCGGTCGATGGCTGGTGAAGTGATGACTAGGGCGAGAAGGATAAGGGATGAAATAAGTGTGATCTTTTTGTACATATCTATACTCCTGTTATTTAGGCTAATGTTTTGTAGTTGTGTATACCCTAAATTATGATGGGCTAGATGTCAATAGGTGATTTTTTGGAAAAAGGGAGCGGTGCGCTATTTGAAAATGGATCACTACGAAATGCGCGAAGGGCGCAAAACGGTGCGCTTTTTTTTTGGGACAGAATCATGGGTGAGAGAATCATTTTTTTGCGCTATGGTGCTGTGCGCTATGAGGGAAAGGTTTTACCACGAATTACACGAATTGTACGAATTTGCTCTACGGTGCTGTGCGCTATGAAGTTGACATGGATTTACAGGATTTACAGGATTAAAGCTTGGCGGCGGTAATGGCGTTTATTTGCTTGTCTCGTAAACTTGACAATCAAATGCACGCCATGTAGTCAGGCCTGCGGCGCTAGCATATTTTTACTACTTACCTGCGTTACCTTATCATGGGATGGAGGAACTCAATATACCCTTAAAATAACAAACAAGCGGAGGGGTATATCTCGTATGTAGACCTAGCTGGTGCAGCGACTTGTCCGCCGTAGCCTTTAGCGAAGGAGGAAGCGAAAGCAGCTCAAGTCAAATACGAGGTATATCCCGGAGCGCTACTCCCATTCGATTGTTGCTGGTGGTTTTGAGCTTATGTCGTAGACTACGCGGTTTATGCCGGAGACTTCGTTGATTATACGATTAGATATTTTCGCTAGGGTTTCGTATGGGATCTTGCACCAGTCGGCGGTCATGCCGTCCATGCTTTCTACGATACGTAGTGCTACTACGTTTTCGTAGGTGCGGTTGTCGCCCATGACGCCTACGGTTTGGATTGGCAGAAGGACTGCGAATGATTGCCATATATCTTTGTAATCGTCGAGTTTTTCTACTTCTTCTTGTACGCGTTTGTCGGCTTCTTGTAGTAATTTAACTCTATCTTCTGTGATGTCGCCTAGGATACGAACGGCTAGACCTGGGCCTGGGAATGGTTGGCGATCGATCATTTCGTCTGGCATGCCTAGTTCGCGGCCTAGTGCGCGGACTTCGTCTTTGAATAGTTCGCGTACTGGTTCAATTAGTTTGAATTGCATGTCGTCAGGGAGACCGCCCACGTTGTGGTGGCTTTTGATTGTGACTGATGGTCCGCCTAGTGGCGAGACGCTTTCGATGACATCTGGGTAGAGTGTGCCTTGTGCGAGGAATTTGACGTCTTCTAGTTCGCGTGCTTTTTCTGCGAATACATCTATAAAGGTTGAGCCGATAATTTTTCTTTTCTTTTCTGGGTCGACGACGCCTTTAAGGTTATCGAGGAATAGTTTGGCTGAGTGCGCGACGTGTAGGTCCATGCCGAATGCGCCGCTGAATGTTTTTTCTACTTGTTCAGCCTCGCCGCCACGTAGCAGTCCGTTATCTACGAAGATGCAGTGTAGTTTATCGCCGATGGCTTGTTGTAGTAGTACTGCAACAACGGATGAGTCAACGCCGCCGCTAAGGCCGCAGATGACATGGTTGTCGCCAACTTTTTCTTTTATTGAGGCGATACTTTCTTTGATGAACTGCGCCATTTCCCATTCGCCGCTGCAGCCGCAGGTGTCGAAGACGAAGTTTTTAAGGATGGTTGTTCCTTTTGGTGTGTGTACTACTTCTGGGTGAAATTGTAGTCCGTAAATTTTACGTTCTTCGTTTGCCATGGCGGCTATGGGGCATGTGTTTGTGTTGGCGATGGCTTCGAATCCTGCTGGCATGGATGCAACTTGGTCGCCGTGACTCATCCATACGTTTAGGCTGGACGCTGTGTTTTTGAATAGTGATGTTTCGTTTGTTACAGAGATATCGGAGCTTCCGTATTCACGTGAATTTCCTGGTTTCACGGTGCCGTCTAGTAGCATAGTGGTCATCTGCATACCGTAGCAGATGCCGAGGATAGGGATGCCGAGATCGAAGATTGCTTTGTCGCATAGGGGTGCGCCGTCAGCGAAGACGCTGGCTGGGCCGCCGGAGAGGATTATGCCTGCAGGCTTGCGTGCGGCGAGTTCTTCTGCTGTGGTGTCGAACTTGATGAGTTCAGAGTAGACGTGTTGTTCGCGTATTCTGCGTGCGATCAGTTGGCTGTACTGTGAACCGAAATCTAAAATTGCTATCCAGTCGTGATGTTGCATATTTTGTATTACCTATTTTTAAGTTATTCAAAAAGGGACGATAGCAAGTGATGCATGGTGATCGCAAGTTAAAATGTGTCAGACTATATTTTTAGCTGTTTTCGCCTTTAAATATATTTTCACTTTTCAGTCTTTTTCCTTTGATTTTTAAGGAATGGATAGTGTAAAGTCTAGGTATCTGTATGTATTAGCTTTTTATTGAGCACTGTTTTCTTGAGAAGGAGGGTGTAGTGAAACTTCGATTAGATTTTAGTAAGGTTCTTGTTGTATTGGTTTGTGGCGTGGTCTTATCTACTGGTGTAGCTGTTGCTCAGCAGGCGCGTGGCAGGGCTGGTATTTTGCGGGTGAGAAGTTTTGTCGGGGTCGGTAATAAGAATTTGGTAAGAACGCCTGAGTATAGAAGTAGTGTTGCGCGCAGCGCTAATCGGGCGCAGATGTGGCAGTGTTTGGCGATTAGTTATGATACGGCGCCTGAATGGATCGATGAGATCACTGTCCGTTATTATGCGATGAGTTTGACAAAAGAGGCTGGGGCTGTGGCATATACGGTGTTTAAGACATCAGTGCGATATGCTGATATTAAGGCTGGAACTAAGCATTTAGGTGTTGCGTATCTGCATCCGAAAGCAATTGATCGTTATGGTGATGTGGTGGCTGTGGCTGTTGAAATCCTTAATCAGGGTGAAGTAATTGCTGAGCGTAGTGAGATTAAGGGTAAGTCTATACCTCAAGATTGGTGGAAAAACGCAACTGTAATGGACAGCCCAAGTGTTAAGACTAAGGAAGGTTATCTACTTTCTAAGGGTGATTCACCATTTGCACTTGTAAATATAGATGATTATGAGTTTGCAAGGTAGGGGCTATTTAGGTTATAACGTCCGAGATAGATTAAATGATTTAAGCAGGAATTATAATGGCATTGTTTGATAAGAACAGAATATTAGCATTAGATGTTGGTGCAAGTAAGGTTGTACTTGCTGAGTATCGTGTTGTATCTGGCGTACCTGAATTGGTGAATTATGGTATTGAGCAGCTTGGTGTGCGTCCTGACGAGGAGACTGATTCTTCGGCATATATAGTTTCTGCTATTCGTGACATTATGCGTAATTGTGGTATCAAGCCTGGGCCTGTGCTGATTACGATCTCTGGGCAGGCTGTATTTCCGCGTTATGTTAAGTTGCCGCCTGTTAAGCGTGATAAGATCATGCAGATTGTTAATTATGAAGCGGAGCAGAATGTTCCTTTTCCTATTAATGAGGTTGTTTGGGATTATCAGTTGATCTCTGGTGATCAGGGTGATGAGCTTAACGTCATGTTGGTTGCGGTTAAAACTGATCGAGTCACAACGTTAACCGACTGTGTAATAGCTGCTGGTCTTGATCCTGAGATTGTTGATGTTGCGCCGATGGCTATTTATAATACGGTTCGTTACAGTCATCCGCACCTAGAAGGATGTACGATGGTGCTTGATGTAGGTGCGCGCTCGTCGAATGTGATTTTTGTTGAGGAAAACCGTATTTTTAGTCGAAGTATCCCAGTAGCTGGTAATACTATTACGCAGGCTGTGATGAAGGAGTTTGATGTATCGTTTGCGGAGGCCGAAGAGCTTAAGCTGGAGCATGCGTTTGTAGCTTTTGGTGGTGTATATGCTGGGCCGGAAGATGATATTGCGGATAGGATTTCTAAGATAGTTCGGACTGTTGTTGCGAGACTGCATGCGGAGGTTAATAGATCCATCAATTTTTATCGTAGTCAGCATAGTGGTAGTTCGCCCAATGTTGTGCTCTTGACGGGTGGTTCATCTACAATTCCGCATATGGACACGTTTTTCCGTGAAAAGCTTAAGGTACAGGTGGATTATCTTAATCCGTTTGAGAATATTACTGTATCTGAGTCTATAGATGGTGAAGCGATAAGTAGAGATGCTTTCTTTATGGGTGAGGTTACAGGTCTTGCGTTACGTAAAGCATTGGTATGCCCTGTTGAGATCAACCTGATGCCGCTGCATATTGTTAAGAAGAAGATATTTAAGAAGCGTCAGCCATACTTTGGTGTTGCTGCGATAGCATTAGTGTTGATTATGCTCTGCTGGTGGGGTTATTTCCACCGTATGAGTGCATCACTTGTCCAGCAGACGGCTGCTACGAAAAAGATTGTTACGGAATTAAGTGGTTTGTCTCGTAGTCTTAATAAGGTGATGAAGAGCAAGGGTAATGAAGAAGAGCGTGTTGGGCGTGTCGTCTCTTTTGTGTCACAACGTACCAGTTGGCTACATATCTTGGATGAAATTCACGGGAGTATGCTTGATGGGATGTGGCTTGTATCGTTTTCCCCTAAAGAAGAGGGTGGTGTTGTAAAGTATATTGAGATTAGGGGTAAAGGCTTTACTGACGAGGTGAAAGACGGAAGTGCTGTTGAGGCGTTAAGGGATAGATTGATAGCTTCTCCTTATTTTACAGCAAAAACGGGGATTAAGCGTCTGCCGGGTGTTAGGCCGGGTGATTATATTCTTGAATTTACGATGTGGGTATATCTAGAGGCTCCTGTAGCGGCAAAGTAGTCAAAGGACTTAACTGTATAGGCAATAAAGTATAATGAATTTAAAGAAAAAAATATTATTTGTGGTATTACTGCTAATGTTTGCAGCACTGATAGGTGTGCCTGCGTTTTTGATGATCCAAGGAATAAAGCAGTTTAATGGTGCTAAAAATGAATTAGGTGGTTCTGTTAATCAGCTGTTGGTCTTTTATAAAAAGAATCCTTTCCCATCGGAGGATAACATTAAGGCTGAGAAGGATAATCTATTAGCGATACAGAGCTGGTTTGAAAAGTTAGTTGATATTGTTACTGCTGGTCAGATTGAAAGGCGTGACTCGACACCATCAAGTTTTTTGACAAAATATAACGAAATACGTTATAAGATAATCAATAAATCAAATAAATCTATAGATGCTGATAGTTCGTTTGGCTTTGCTCGTTATGCTGAGGGTTCACTACCTGTTGCGGTTGATGTGCCGAGATTGATGCAGCAGATGTTGATTACTGAGCGTTTAGCGACTATCTTGATCGATTCATCCGTAAAAAAGATCAATAAAATTGAACGTGATGAATTTGATAGTACGAGTTCGGCTACGGCTTCGACAAGAACGACGTCGACATCTCGACGTGGGGGACGGCGTGGTAGTTCGACTACTACCGTCAAGAAGAAAGAAAATAACATAAAGCCTATACGTATTAAGGCAGATGCATATGAGATTCAATCGTTTGCGTTAGAGTTTGTTGCTAAAGAGGGTGTTATTTTAGATGTCTTAAATCGTTTAGCGAAAGATGATCTTTTTATTGTTGTTACTGGGGTTGAGTTTACTAAAGATGTTGCAGACTTAAAGATGCCTGGGGTGGATCTGCCTGAAGATAGTGAAAAATCGGAATCAGAGGGTGATGTTGTTCCTAAGGAGATTGTTAAGAGTTTAGAGAAAACTAGAGAGCAGCGTCGAGTTAGTGGGCCTAATGTGGATACGGCAATGACTGTTCGTGTTGATCTGGATGTATATACATTTTTTATACATAAGGTGAAGGATCCTGCAAGGATATCTGAGTGATATGTTGAGTTAGGTATAAAATAAGATTATTGAATATGAATAATAGTGGTGTAAAGAATTTTGGTGGATTGCTAAGGCAGAACTATGACAAGGTTATTGTTGTGGTCATGCTGATAGGTTTGGTGTTTTCATTGCTATATCTTGCTGTTAAAATCGGCATGATTCGCAAGGTTCAGGAACAGCATCAGCAGAAGATGAATAGTTATCAGGCTGACTATCTGAATGCAGCGTTACTTGATAACCAACCGTATGAGCAAGCAGTGGATGAATTAAATAATCCTTTTCAGCTTTCTGTCTGGAGTAATGCAGTTTTTATTCCTCAGGATCGTGTATGGTGTATCGATTGCCGCATGCCTATTCATTATGCTGCTGAGCGATGCACGTTTTGTACTGCAAAACAGCCAATTCTTCGTGATATAGATCCGCTATGGGATACTGATAAAGATGGCATTCCTGATTTGTGGGAAATTTTGAATAAGATGGATCCAACAGACCCAACAGATATTCACAATGATAATGATGGAGATGGTTTTATCAATATTGTTGAATTTAATGCTGACCCTCAGACTGAGAAGAAAGATTTAGACAAGAAGCATGGGACAGGGATTAATGATCCTGCAGACTTTCCGCCACCAATTAATCTTCTAGTTGTTGAAAGTATAGGTGGAATACCGTTTAACTTAAGGTTCAAGGCTAAATCAACAATGCCTGACGGCTCACTTAAGTTTCAGATCAACTTAAGGGGAAACAAGACTGTAATGGCCAAGCTAGGTGATACTATTCAGGGCTTCAAGCTTATCGATTATAAAGAGATAATAGTTAAAGAAGACACGGGGACGATGGTTAAAAGAGTGGACAAGTCTGTCTTAACTATGCAGCGCGGTAAGAAGAATATTCCGTTGGTAAAAAATGAGCGTGTTCCATATACGGAACATACCGCAAAACTCAAGTTTACACTTGATGATACTGTTTACCCCGTTAAGCCGGGAACAGTGTTTGATCTCAAAGGTAGTAAATACAGGGTAAAGAGTATTGACAATGTTAAGACAAATGTAGTAATAATACGGGTCAAAGACAACAAAGAGATTGTTTTGGGAGCAAGTTTAAAATAAAAATTTTGGTATTTGTAAGAGCGGTAAGCAGTGCTTACTGGTTCTCTGTTTTGGTGTATATTAAATGAAAAATAAAAGATTAAGGAGATTCTCCACAATGATAGATGGAAAAAAATGGGTATGTTTACTTCTGATAATGCTTGTTGCTATACCTAGTGTTTGGATTGTTGCTCAAGAAAGCAATGAGAATTCATCGTTGGTGGAAGAAGAGATGGTGCTCGAAGATGTAGCTTCCGAAGATCTGGAACTTGTTGAAGAGTTGGTGGAAGAAGAGCTGGTTGAAGAAGTTATTGAAGAAGAGCTTGTCGACGAAGTGATTGAGGAAGAGATCGTAGAGGAAGCAGTAGTTGACGATATGCCGCTTGAGCTTGAAGAAAAAGGTGCTGAAGGCTTGAGTGTTGAAGAGATTGCAGAGGAAGTGGCTAGTGCTGAAGCTGTGATGGAAGAGGCCGTAGTTGAAGAGGTTGTTGAGGAAATCGTAGAAGAAGCTGTAGTAGAAGAAGTTGTTGAAGATCTTGTCGAAGAAGCTGTCGTTGAAGAAGCAGTAGTAGAAGAGGTTGTTGAGGAAATCGTAGAAGAAGCAGTAGTAGAAGAAGTTGTTGAAGATCTTGTCGAAGAAGCTGTCGTTGAAGAAGCAGTAGTAGAAGAAGTTGTTGAAGAGCTGGTTGAGGAAGCTATTGAGGAAGAAGTTGTCGAAGAAGCTGTAGCTGAAGAGGTAGTTGAGGAAGCTGTTGAGGAAGAGCTTGTTGAAGAGCTTGTTGAGGAAGCTATTGAGGAAGAGGTAGTTGAAGAGGCAGCAGTTGAAGAGCTTATTGAAGAATCTATCGAAGAAGAGGCTGTTGAGGAGATGGTTGAGGCCGCTGATGATTTTGAAGATGAAGATATGACAGAGCTTGGTGATGCTTTTGGTGCTGTGGTGCCAGAGGCTATTGATGCTGTTGATGCAGCTGTTGTACCGTTAGCTCCTGTTGATACGGCATTAAATGATAGCGTTAGTGATATTGCTGATTCTGAAGCATTAAAGCGTATGGCATATAGAAACCATGCAGTTGAAACTTTAGGTATGGCTCAAGCTTCATTAAGAGCTGCACAATTTAAAGAAGCACGTACCTTTTTTGAAAGCACGGAGGCGACACTTGATAAGATTGGTCGTCGTCATGAGGATAAGAAACTTCGTGCAGCTACTCAGAAGGGGTTAGCTGATACTTTATATGGTTGGGCATTATCGTTACAGAAGCAGAAAGATTTAGAGGCCGCTAATCAGATGGCGCGTGCAGCGGTTGTGGCTGGTCATATTGATGCTGCTGAATTAATTGGTGATATTGCTGATGAGAGAGCCCATCCACGTCCAGACCCTTCCCCGAAACATGTTTCTCGCTGGAAAAAAGATGATTATGTGCAGATGAAAGAAGATATAGCTAGACGGTTAAAGGAAGGGCGTGAATTTTATATGTCTGGCGAATATAATGATGCAACTATGTCGTTTGAAGGTATTCTTAAACGTGATCCGTTCAATACTGAAGCTATTCGGATGTTACAAAAGACTAGCAATGCACAGGAAGATATTGCCGCAATGGAATTTCATACTACTCGTGATAGTATGCTGAAAATAGTAAAGCAGACATGGAATCCACGTACGTACGCATTGGGTGAAGAGTCTGCAGACGATCTGACTGGTAAAGGTATACCGCAAATTAAAGATACGGATAGCATGAGAATACAGATCCTTAATAAGATGAAGAATATTATGATTCCTGATATTGAATTTCGTCAGGCTAATATTAATGATGTGATCGAGTTTTTGCAGGATGCTAGTCGTGATTACGATTTGATAGAGAAGGATGCGGCAAAGAAGGGTGTAAACATAATACTTAATATTGGTAATGATACAGCTGCAGCTATGCCTGATGTTGCATCAGATGACCCTTTTGCTGATACTGCCGAAGATATGGGGGATACTCAGTCAGGTGGTGTTCCGTTGATTACTTTTAGTGCTCGTCATATCTCATTGTTAGAAGCACTCAAAATTGTTACTAAGGTCTCTAATCTTAAGTATCGTGTTGAAGATTCGGTAGTAATGATTGTTAAATGGGATGATCCAGATGGTGATCTTATGGTACGTATGTATAATGTGCTACCTAGTGTAGAAGAGCGTATACGTAGCGTGAGTGGAGAGCTGGGTGCATCAGCGGCTCCTAATCGAGGTGGCGATTTTATAGGCATGGAAGCTGACGCACTTGATACTGGTGGTGCTGACTGGAAGGAATCATTTGGTCAGATGGGTGTTACATGGCCTAAGGGATCTTCTATTAAGTATGTAAGTGCCATGGGTAAATTGGTGGTTAATAATACTGCTAATAATCTAACTGTTTTTGAACGTGTGTTAGCGGAATTGAATGTTGTGCCTAGTCAGATTGAGATTGAATCACGATTTGTAGAGGTTGGTCAGAAGGATCTTGATGCACTTGGCTTTGAGTGGGGGCTTACTGATGACTGGGAGCTTGCACAGAAGGCAGGCACAGCTGGTGATCCTTTAAGTGGTAGACAGCGTATAGTTATGGGAGAGGGAAGCTTCTCGTCTGGTACTCGTTTTATTCCTCAGAACACTACATTGGGTGATACAGGTCTTCCAATTGCTGATGGTATCATGTCGATCGCTGGAGTATTGACTAATCCAGAGTTAAAGGTTGTTCTACATGCTCTTGATCAGAAAACTGGTACTGATCTGCTTTCTGCTCCTAAGGTGTTGACACAATCTGGTGCTGAAGCAACTATTAAGGTTGTGACCGAATATATCTACCCAACAACGTACAATGTAACCGAACCTGCTGTGGGTGTTGCTGGTGATGCTGGTCTTTCAATACCGCCGCCGCCAATTGCAATACCTGAAGATTTTGAAACTCGCGAGGTTGGTGTTATTCTGACTGTTCTTCCTGAGGTTAGCGCAGAGGGGCAGATGATCAATCTTACAATGACTCCGCAAGTGGTTTCCGAGCCTGATTGGCATGATTACGGAACAACCTATTATGATGCTCTTGGGAATGCGCAACATGTACCTATGCAGATGCCATTCTTCTTTACTCGTAGTATTTCAACTAGTATAGCTGTTTATAATAACGCTACTGTTGTTATGGGTGGAATGATTACCGAGAAGCATGCTGAAGTGAATGATAAGATCCCGATTTTGGGTGATATCCCATTGATTGGTAGACTTTTCCAGAGTAATTATGAAGCTAGTGAGAAACGTAACTTGCTTATATTTGTTACTGCACGATTGGTTGATCCAGCAGGGCGTCCTATCAAGGATACTAATCTTGCTAATCTATAATCTTGTTTAAATTTAAAAAGTGGTTCAAAGCGCAGATGTAAGTCTGCGCTTTGATTTTTTATAGGTTAAAACTTTTATCAAGGTAGGTGATTTGTGAAGAAACTAATTCTTATTGACGCTTTGGCATTATTGTATCGTTCCTTTTATGGGATTCGGGATCTCTCTACTAAGAGTGGTCAGCCGACCAATGCAATATATGGCTTTGTTCGCAAGATAAATGAGATACGATCGATATATACCCCTTCTCATTTTGCCGTTGTTTTTGATGGTGGCTCGCCTAAGTTTAGAAAAGAACTGCTCCCTGAGTATAAAAGTCAAAGATCACCAATGCCGGATGCTTTGCGTGAGCAGATTAGTCCGTTAAAGGATTATCTTAAAGCTGCTGATATATTTTATATTACAATTGATAATCAAGAGGCTGATGATGTTATGGCTTCACTTGCTGTGCAGGGGAATGGCTATTTTGATAAGGAGTATATAGCATCTGGTGATAAGGATATGTATCAGCTTATTAATGATAAGTTACAAATGCTTGCGCTATCAGGGAAGTCGGAAGTTTTTGATGCTACGGCTGTGCAGGAGAAAACTGGTGTTATGCCTGAGCAGATTGTTGATTGGCTGGCTTTGGTTGGTGATGCGGCCGATAACATAGCTGGTGTTCCGGGTATTGGTGGCAAGACTGCGGCTAAGTTGCTTAATGCGTATGGCAGTATCAGTGTTCTTAAATCGAAGTATGATGATCTCCCGGATAGTAAGGTTAAGGAGTCTCTAGGGCAGTGCTGGGGCATTCTTGAGCGTAATGTGAAGTTGGTGGGCCTCGATACAGAGATTGAATGTGGGTGCGAATGGGATGAGCTGGTTGTGACACCATCGGATCCTAATAAACTTCTTCCGTTATTAGATCTGTTTGAGTTTAAGTCAATGGCAAAAGATTTGCGTGAGCCTACTTTGTTTTAGGATTTGTGGCAAACGGATTAACTTGTTGTAGGGCTATCGGTTGTTGTCGAAAGGGCAATATGTTGGTGCTTTTCGTGCAAGCTCCCAAACTCACTTACCCACATACTAGTTTTCAGTTCAGATCGGGATAGAGTTTTTTGGCGCAGTCTGGGCACATACCGTGGGTGAAGTTGATGTTGGCAGTATTTTTCATAACATCATCTACTTGAGTCCAGTCACCATTATCATTACGTATTTTTTTGCAGTGTGAGCAGATAGGAAGTATTCCTTGAAGCGTATCTAGTTCGCTCAATGTTTTTTCTAGGTCATGTTTCGTTTTATGTAATTCAGTTACCGCAGGGAGCCATTTGTAGAAGCCTCTAGCAAGCATGATGAATCCTAGTAAGGATCCAAATGATTTTTCAAGGAAAGCTTCGACTTTGGTGTCTCCAATTATAATAAAATTGTTAAGTGCTGGAAAGTTATCGGTAATATCTAGTATACTACCCATTAGAAGAAGTGAGAACCCGACAATGATGCATCTGTAACCGGGATAGTTTTTTACGGTGTTAACATCTTTTTTCAGTAAAAAGAATGATAAGCATGCAGCAATAATGATTGCATTGGAGATTTCTAGTATTATATCAAACATAATATTTAGTATTTGTATATGGTTAAATAAAACTCGTTCACGATTACAATTTATCATTTCTGTAATATTTTGCAATAATAGTATATATATTTTTTATAAAGGTATTTGATATGGGATTAAAGTTATCTGTTTTGGCAAGTGGTAGTTCAGGGAATTGCACGTATATTGCGTCTGAAACAACGCATCTGTTGATTGATGCTGGGTTAAGTGGTAAGAAAACTATTAAACTACTTGAGCAGGTTGATGGTAATGCTGAGCATATAAATGCTATATGTTTGACGCATGAGCATTCTGATCATCGTTCAGGTCTTGGCGTATTGCAACGTAAGTTTGGTTTACAGCTTTTTGGTAATGCGGGCACTATTGAGGCTGTGGAGATGGATAAAAAGCTTGTTGGACTAGACTGGAGTATTTTTTCTGCTGGACAATCATTTTCTATTGGTGATCTGGTAGTGGAGCCATTTTCTGTACCGCATGATTCGTATGATCCTGTTGGGTTTGTGGTGTGCTGTGCTGATATACGGGTTGGAGTGGTAACTGACATGGGGGTTGCGACTGCGGCTATTAGAGACCGCTTAAAAGGGTGTAGTGCGTTGGTTGTGGAGTCTAATCATGATGAGGATATGTTACGTGATGCTGACCGACCATGGATGCTCAAGCAGCGTATTGCTGGTAGACAAGGTCATCTTTCTAATACACAGGCTGGTGAATTGGTTGTTGATGTTGCTGGACCGGAGTTGAAGAGTGTGTTTTTAGCTCATCTGAGTGGTGACTGTAATACGCCTGAGCTTGCTTTGGATAGTATGCGTTCTGTCTTGGATGGTAATAATCTTGGGCATATTGATGTGTATATGACATTTGCTGACAAAGCTAGTGTTATGTTGGAACTCTGACAATTACGAGTTACGGATTATGATTAAGAAATATAGTGTTGCTCTTCTTTTATTGCTTTTCTTCATGCCGGTAGTGTCTTCTGCTGCTAGGTGGAAGGTTTATAAGAATGCCACGTTGATTAAGCATTACTATAATGATGGTGATAGTTTTCATGTTATGTGCAATAAACGGCACTATATTTTTCGACTCTACTTTGTGGACGCTCCAGAAACTATCAACACTTATCCGCAACGAGTACAAGAGCAGGCCGATTATTTTGGGGTTACAGTGAAGCAGGCGCTGGCAATAGGGGATAGGGCGGCTCAGTTTTCAACTAAGGTATTATCTGAAAAGCCGTTTACTCTCTATACGAAGAAGGAAGATGCTCGTGGGAATAGTAAAAAGAAGAGATATTTTGCGATGATTAAGATCGGTGATGTGTGGCTTTCTTCTAAGTTGGTTGATGAGGGGTTGGTTAGAATCTATGGGAAAAGGATCAAACTTCCTGGTGAGAGAAAGCCGAAGCAGGGTTATAGTGCTAGGCTGAGGGCGCGAGAGCGTGTAGCTAAAAAGTCGCATAGAGGTGCATGGGGCGTAGTTAGGTAGGTTGGCGTTCCGATGCTGATTAAAGAACAGCTATGGAAAGCTGTTTTACTGTGTGTGTAAAATTCATAATCGTAATCGTACTCGTAATCCTACTCGAAAATTAAACCAGGCGAATATGATTATGATTAGGATGCAAAATCCCTTATGTAAATCGGCATTCCAATGCTGATCCGAAACAGCTGTAAAAAGCGTTGCAAAACGCGTTGCGTTCGTCTATTATGCAACGGTAATAGATGCAGTTTATATTTGTTTTGTGATTTTGTTCAGGAGAAGTGTTATATGGTTAATGAATCGGAATTATGGAGTCCGACTTTATCAGATGTCTTGCAGATGATGCCTAGTGGGTTGGTTGCACTTGATCGAGAGAGCAGGGTTCGGATATGGAATAGTGCCATGGAGAAGATAACAGGTTATTCTTCTGATGAGGTGGTTGGGGAGAAATGTTCATTTCTTAATTGTGCTAAATGCGCAAAATCACTTGATGCTGCATCTAAGGTTGGTGTTGATGGTGCGCCTGATATTGATGATTGTGGCGGCCTTGTGGAAAATATGGAGTGCGCTATATATTCAAAATCTGGTGAATTGATCCCTATCCTGAAAAATGCACGTATACTGCTTGATGATGCTGGGCAATCTATAGGTATAGTTGAGACTATAACTGACTTAAGGTATAGGAAGAGTTTGGAAAAAGAGATTGAAGCTTGGCGCGGTTCTGTTTCGACATCTGCAGGTATGGGGATGTTGGTGGGGAATGGTTATAAAATGCGAGATGTGTATGATCGTATTCAGCTTGCGGCACAGTCGGATGCAACGGTTTTGATTCATGGTGATACGGGGACAGGAAAAGAGCTTGCGGCTAATGCGATACATATGAATAGTTCGCGGCGAGATAAGCCGTTTGTGAAATTGAACTGCTCTGCACTTAGTGAAAGTTTGCTGGAGAGTGAGCTATTTGGACATGTGAAAGGTGCTTTTACTGGTGCTGTAAGAGATAAAATAGGGAGGTTTGAGGCGGCTAATGGGGGCACTATCTTTATGGATGAGATAGGAGATATCAGTCCATTGATCCAGCTAAAGCTGTTGCGGGTTATTCAGGAGCGTGTATATGAGCGTGTTGGTGATATGAAGCCGCATACAGCAGATGTGCGTGTTATTGTGGCGACGCATCGCAACCTTCGTGAATTGGTTAGTGCAGGGAAGTTCCGTGAGGATTTTTATTATCGGATAAAAGTTTTTGATATATTGATGCCGTCATTAATGGATCGCAAGGAGGACATTCCCATTTTGTGTAGTGCCTTTATGGAGAGATTTCGGCGTGCAACAGGTAAGGCGATAAAGGATGTATCCGAGGATGTTAATCATGTCTTTATGGATCATTGCTGGCCAGGGAATGTGCGTGAGCTGGAAAATGCAATGGAGCACGCCTTTGTTACTTGTCAAGGTAACGTAATTGAGGTTAAGGATTTGCCGCGTGAGATTAGGCAGTCTGAGATGAGGCAGGCGGAGTGTCGTAGTCGCGTTAGTGATATTGCGTCGTTACGTAAAGCTTCAGGCTACAGGGTTGCATCTAAAGAGGAACTTATTGCTGTACTGGATGATTGTGGCTGGAATAAGGCTGAGGCAGCGCGAAGATTAGGCCTGGAGCGTTCTACTGTTTGGCGCAGAATGAAGAAGTGGGGAATTGATTTAAATAGTGAATAGTGTGAATGAATGGCGGCATGCTCTCGTCGCTTTATAGTGAATGCTACAGCGCGTATCTCTCCAGGGGTGTGGCGTTAATTTATTACGCAACGGTGCAACGATGCATTGTTGCGTTTTTTTGTGATGCAACGATGTTCAGGGTTAGTATCAGCTTTTTGCTTGGTGTATAAAATATGTATTGCCAGTATGTTATGATAAATATGTGGTTCTTTCGTTTGGTTGGCACGGAGATTGCATATAGTATGCAACTTAAAAAATTAAATATAGGAGAATGGAAATGTCTGAAGGTATTGTAGATTTGAATGATGAGAATTTTGCTGATCAGGTTGCGAGTGGTGTGGTGTTGGTTGATTTCTGGGCACCTTGGTGTGGTCCTTGTCGTATGCAGACACCGATTCTAGAAAAAGTTGCTCTAGCTGTTGGCGATAAAGCTGTTATAGCTAAGGTTAATGTTGATGAGGCGGGTGATGTCGCATCTAAGCTAGGTATCAGAAGCATTCCAACTTTGATTCTCTTTAAAGATGGTGAAGATATTAAGCAGCTTGTGGGTGTGCAGAAAGAGGATGTTTTAGTTTCTGCAATTGAGGCAGCGCTATAAGTTTAATGGTTAATTATTAAGTATTAATGATTAATGAACTGGTGGACTATATGGATAAAGCAACATTGATAAAAATTATACTTGGTCTTTTGATTGGTGGTGGATTAGGTGCATTGCTTGGTTATTACGGTAAGTGCACTTCTGGTGCGTGTCCTTTGACATCTACTCCATATAGAGGTGCTATCTATGGCGCGGTCATGGGGCTGTTTTTTACCTATGCGTTCTGTACTACTGGCGCGAACAGGGGTAGTGGTAATCAGGATTCAAAATTATTGGTACATATCAATAGTTCCTATGATTTTGAGCAGGTAGTGTTAAAATCGGAGTTGCCAGTTTTGGCAGACTTTTTCTCTAAGAGCTGTCCACCATGTAGGAAGTTGGGGCCAGTTGTTTCTGTTTTAGCGGATGAGTATGATGGTAAGGCTATTGTCTGTAAGGTGAGTATGGATTTAGCGCCTGACCTAGCCGTTCCGCATAATATTAAGGGGGTGCCGGCAGTACTCTTTTTTGTTGATGGAAAAGAGGTTGAGCGGCTAACAGGATTACGTGGTAAAACTGATTATGTCACGGTTTTAGAAAAGTTGGTTAAATAATAGCGGGAATAGTCTCGTTTACAAATAAAGGAATAATAATATGAGTATGTTTTGTTATCAGTGTCAGGAAGCTATTGGTGGAGTTGGTTGTAAGGTTGGCGGAGCTTGTGGTAAAAAAGAAGATACTGCACATTTGCAG
The DNA here is from genome assembly GCA_030632465.1 of bacterium. Lineage (GTDB taxonomy): Bacteria > Verrucomicrobiota > Kiritimatiellia > UBA8416 > CAMZLY01 > CAMZLY01. Next base: position 16,829 of record DAOVUR010000003.1, read on the forward strand.
GATCTGTTGGTTTTTGTCACTAAAGGCATTGCAGTTGTTGCAGATGCAGGTAAAGGTCTAGGTATTGTTGAAAACAAGTACGGTGAGTTTATTTCGCAAGCCTTATTTGCTACTATTACAAATGCTAACTTTGATAATGATCGTTTTGTTGCGCTCATTAAAGAAGCTGCCGCGTTGCGTGATGAGTTACTTGCCAAATATGTTGCTGCTGGCGGTAGTGATGTTGAATGGGTAGAGAATGTAACATGGAGTGCTGATGATGTTTCTTCTTATGATGCAAAGGGTGCTGAAGTTGGCGTTCTTTCAACAGAGAATGAAGATGTAAGATCTTTACGTGAGTTGGCTGTGTATGGACTTAAAGGATTGGCTGCTTATGCTGATCATGCATCTGTGCTTGGTTATGAAGATGAAGATATTTATGCTGTAATTTCTGAAACACTTGCCTCTACAACAAAAGATCTTTCTGTTGATGAGATGGTTGCCGTTGTAATGAAGACTGGTGAGTATGGCGTAAATGTAATGGCTTTGCTTGATAAAGCTAATACAGAGACTTATGGTAACCCAGAACTTACAGAGGTTAACCTCGGCGTAAGAAACAATCCTGGTATCTTGGTTTCTGGTCATGATCTTAAAGATATGGCTGCGTTACTGAAGCAGGCTGCAGGTTCAGGTGTAGATATCTATACTCATAGTGAAATGCTTCCTGTAAACTACTATCCTGAGTTTAAGAAGTATGACAATCTTGTTGGTAACTACGGAAACGCATGGCATAAACAGTCAACAGAGTTTGCTTCATTTAATGGACCAATCTTAATGACAACAAACTGTATCACTCCAGTTAAGGATGCGTACAAAGATCGTTTCTATACAACAGGTATGGCTGGTTATCCTGGAATGCCTCATATTGAAGCTGATGAAAATGGTGAGAAAGATTTCTCAGCTATTATTGAGCAGGCTAAAACATGTGAGTCACCAGTAGAGCTTGAGACAGGTACACTTGTTGGTGGATTTGCTCATGCTCAAGTTATGGCGCTTGCTGATAAGGTAGTTGATGCTGTTAAATCTGGCGCAATCAAGCGTTTTGTTGTAATGGCTGGCTGTGATGGACGTCAGAAGGACCGTAGCTACTTTACTGAAGTTGCAGAAGAGTTGCCAAAGGATACAATCATCCTTACAGCAGGTTGTGCGAAGTATCGCTACAACAAGCTTGATCTTGGTGATATTGGTGGTATTCCGCGCGTCTTGGATGCTGGTCAGTGTAACGATTCTTACTCTCTGGCTGTTATTGCAATGAAGTTGCAGGAAGTCTTTGAGTTGGATGATATTAATGACCTTCCATTATCATTTGATATTGCATGGTATGAGCAGAAGGCTGTAATTGTTCTATTGGCGCTTCTTTTCTTAGGGGTAAAGGGCATTCGCTTAGGACCAACGCTACCAGCATTCTTGTCGCCGAACGTAGTGAAAGTTCTAGTTGATACTTTTGATATCAAGCCTACAGGTGAAGTGAAGGCTGATATTGAAGCTATGATGGCTGGAAACTAACAGCCTTCATAAAATTAAATAGATAACGCCATTAGAGCTGTAGCTCTAGTGGCGTTTTTGTTTACTCGGTTGTTTCTCTTTTGCTCAAGTGAATAAAATGAACGTTTGTGAAGAAACTGGTTCTACAACCGCTACGCTAGAGTGCCTTCGGCTGAGTAAAGGGGGAGTAACTACAAAAAGCTAGAAGCTTTGTCGCCCTTCGCCCTTAGTTTCTAGATGTAGCAGTTTTTATATTTGATTTTTATTCTAATTAAATGTTTAATGGCAACAGTTGTCTTGTTTATTCACTAGTAGATTGGAGATAAGGTATGAGGAAGTTTGGTAAGGGTGCTGTTGCGTTAATAATTCTTGGTACTATTCTGTTTTCTGGATCAGCAGAAGCTGGTTTTCTGAAAAAGAAAGATAAGGTTAGCAGTGAGCCGACACATAAGGCTGAGAAAAAGGCTGAGGGAAATCTTCGCTATTCAATTTCCGTTACTACTTTTCAAAAAGCGTATCAGTGGGTTGGGCCATACGATATAGCTGGTGCATTCTCTATGATGTTAACTGATGCTCTTAACGCATCTGGTCATTTTATTGTGTTGGGTGATACCGATATGCGGATGGCCGCAATGGCGGAACAGGACTTTGCTGCGTCAGGCAGAACTGCAAAAGGCAAAAAAGCTCCCAAAACTGGTCGCATGACACCTGCGCAACTACTTATTAAAGGCTCTGTTACGCATGTAGAGTCGAAAAAGTCGGGAGGCGCAGGCAAACTACGCTTCAAGGGCATATCGCTTGGTGGATCCAAGGGTAAGGCTGAGATTAACCTGACGTTTAATGTTATCGATACAGAGACAGGGCAGATCAAGGCATCAACAAAGATTGTTGGTAAGTCAGGAAAAAAAGGATTGTCAGTTGGGTATTACGGTTCTGGACTAGGTGGTTTGACAGGGGATATGGCTGGCTTTAAGAATGATAACGTTGGTAAGGCAACGGAAGATGCGATGCGTCAGGCTGTTGAGTTTCTTGTGGAACAGCTAGAGGATATTCCATGGCAGGGCTCTATTTTGATGTCTAAGGGATCTAAGATTATCGTTAATCGTGGTAGTCGTGAAGGTGTTACTGTTGGACAGAAATTTGAGGTTGGCGATATTGAAGAGCTGGTTGATGACGATACTGGTGAGGTATTGGATACTGAGATGACCAAAGTTGGCACTATCAAGGTGACCAAAGTTAAAGAGAAAGTTAGTTACTGTGCAGCAGTAAGTGGCAAGGACTTCAAAAAAGGCATGACCGTCCAGCCGTAAAGGTAATGGGTAAGTTGGTATAGTTGTTAGATTAAGGAATATATGAATATTATATTGTTTAAAGCTATAGCATTTGTATCTGTTCTGTTGACTGGGATAGCTGGCGGAATATGGGCGGAGCGATTAGGGACGATGTCGCATGGCAAAAGATTTTTTTCTTTTGGTAATGCATTTGCTGGAGGGATCTTTCTTGGTGCGGGACTGCTCCATATGTTTCCTGATGCGCAAGAGAATGTGGATGCTCTTGCGTTGGGAAGTGACTTTCCGTGGGTATCTCTGATCTGCGCTTTGGGTTTCCTCTTTATTCTTTTCTTGGAAAAAGTGTTTACTAATGGGCATGATGACATGCTGGTTTCTGATGATGAGCATGCGCATAAGAAGTTTTCACCATATATTCTTACTCTCGTGCTTTCTATTCACTCGATTATAGCTGGTATTGCTCTTGGGACAGAAGATGTTATGAAGAAGGCGTCTATTATCCTGATTGCTGTTGTTGCACATAAAGGTTCGGCAGCATTTGCGCTGACTGTTAATCTCTGCCGGGAAGGTATATCAAAAGCAACGGTTAGGAAAGTTGTGGTGATGTTCAGTTTCATGACACCGCTAGGTATTATTCTTGGTTTAGTGCTTTCTTCATTCTTGGCTGGTAGGGCTGAATTGTTGGCTGAAGGCATTTTTGATGCATTAGCTGCTGGAACATTTCTATATGTTGCATTGATGGATATTCTCCAAGAAGAATTTAATAGTACAAGAGATAAGAGCTTGAAGTTTGCTCTTGTGCTGTTTGGGTTTGGAGTTATGGCGGTTTTGGCAATATTCTTGTAGGAATGTTTTAAAGTTACAACTAACAAGCTAGGCATCTTGCAATCTCTTTGTGATTATGGTTTCATGGTGTCTTATATTTGTGGATTTGGTTTTGCTATAAAAAAGAAAGAATTTGAGGAATATGAAATCAACTGAAATTATTGAGATTTTAAAGAATACTGGCGCATTGTTAGAGGGGCATTTTGAGTTACGGTCGGGATTGCATAGTGATCGTTTCTTTCAGTGTGCAAATTTGTTGAGTCGTCCTCTTTATGCGCAGCAGTGTTGTGAGGCACTGGTTGAAAAGATGACTGTTGCTGGCGTGTTGAATGATGTTGATACAGTTGTTGCCCCTGCGTTAGGTGGTATTGTTGTTGGGCATGAGGTGGCACGTGAGATGGGTGTGAAGTCTATCTTTGTGGAGAAACAGGATGACAAGCTCTATCTTCGTCGCTTTAAGATAGCGCCTGGCGAGAGAATTGTGATAGCAGAAGATGTTGTTACTCGTGGTGGTCGTGTACAGGAAACTATTGATATTGTGAAGGATGCTGGCGGCATAGTTGTTGCGATAGCGCTCTTGGTGAATCGAAGTGGTGGTAAGGTCGATTTTGGCTATCCTACTTTTAGCTTGTTGGAGATGGAGCCTGTAACATGGGAGCCTGCTGAATGTCCGCTTTGTGAGCAAGGTTTACCGCTGGTTCATCCTGGATCGTAGTTTGTCATGTAGGAGTTATAACTATAAAACGTACTATACATATATTGTGGCCCATTACGGTTGTTGCAACTTTGTTGCTTGCGTCTGCAAACATCTGGTTTGGTGAGCTTAATCAGGATGAAGGATGGTATCTGTATGCTGGGCGTATGGTTGCTGAAGGGCAACTACCTTTCGTTGATTTCGCGAGCACTCAAGGGCCAGTTATGTCTTTTGTGTATGCTGCTGCTTGGCCGTTGGTGGATTCTTGCGGAGTATTAGGCGGTAGAATATTTACGGCGTTGTTGGGTCTGTTATGTGCGGCTGGTGCGGCATGGCTTGCTTATCGCATGATGATGGAAGAGTCGAAGAATCGTGCTCGGGCGGCGGCACTATTGACTTTTATTTTTATTGGTATAAATGTTTATCAGTCTTACTTCTTTGCTATTGTAAAAACTTATGCTCTTGCTGGGCTTTTGCTGGTAGCTGTCTTTTTGTCGTTGAGTTTTTGTAAAGGCAAGCTTAGCTGGGTAATGGCTTTGTTGGCGGGTCTGTTTATGTCGCTAGCGGTTGCAACACGACTTTCGGCAGTTGCGGTTATACCTGCAGTCGTCTTGGTCTATATGGTCCATGAGTTTCGTGGTAAGGGCGTTAAGAGTTCACCAAAAATCTCATTATGGATTACTTTTGGAGCTTTATTGTCCGGTTTATTGTTGTTTCTGCCGTTTTTGGTAAAGGCACCTGAAGCTACATTCTTTGGGCTTGTTGAGTATCATGCGGGACGGGAAGCTGGTGGGTTATTTGAGCTGTTGGCTTATAAGGCTGGTTTTATTGCTAGGTTATTTAATGTCTATTTTGTGGCTCTTGGCACATTATTTGTTGGTCTATTGGTGACATGGCTTACGAAGAAGCGGGGTGCATCATGGGGACCATTATATGCAGCACTTGCTGTTGCTGTTATATCTGTTTCGCTACTACATTTTAGTGCGCCTTTTCCGTATGATGACTATCAGGTTATGTTATTCCCGCTACTGGCGGTATTTTTATCAATATTTCTTGTCAGGTTATTATCGCGGTTTACGAATTCAGCGGTAGCGGGTAGTGGTTCTCCGTTGAGGGTTCTGGTTTTGGTGATCTTTCTGCTTAATATGCTTGCGGCTTTTGCTTCTCCGTTGATTCAGGATTGGTTTATTGGTGAACGTGATAGAATCTGGTGGCCTTTTAAGGAGAGAAGTTCGTTGGCTCTTTTGCGAGAGACGGCAGTTGAACTTAAGAAAGGGTTGGCGCCAGACGATCTGCTTTTGACGCAAGATATATATCTGGCTATTGAGACTGGGGCACGGGTTCCGCATGGGTTGGAGTTGGGGCCATTTAGTTATTTTCCGAACTGGACGCGGGAGAAGACTGATGCTTGCCATGTGCTTAATCGCACATCGTTGATTGAGATGTTGGAGCAGGCGGATGCACCCGTGGCGGCTCTAAGTGGTTATAGCTTTATTATTGGCTGTCCTGCAGTTGAGGAGTTGCCGGTGCAGGAGCAGATTGTTTTGTGGGATATACTGGAGCGGCATTATGAGTTATCGTATACCGTGGATGGTTTTGGGCAGGCTGGGACGCGGCTTGAAGTGTTTTTGCGAAAGCAGTAGTGATTAGAAATATGTTGGGAGCTGTTTTATAGTGAGGCTATGTAGGTATATATTTATTGTTGCTGTATTGCAGTTGCTTATGGCTGGTGTGGTGTTCGGTCAGGCTAGTGGTAATCCGTTGGCAGTGTATGGACCTGATCGTTTGGCATTAAAGTTTGATAATACTGAGGATGTTAACATTCCTGATTATGCAACGTTTCGTATCGGGCCTTTCTACTCTACGGTATCGATTAGTCAAGAGTTTGGTTATCGCTGGTCAGCAAGCACTGGCACGGGAACGGATTACTTGTATGGGAACCGTCGTGGTGAGATTCTTAAGGACGGTCCTGAGTTTCCTTTGATTACGACGTTGGGTTTTAGAAATTTTGTGCTGATAACGAGGAATATGGATCTGGATATC
>DAOVUR010000031.1 GCA_030632465.1 bacterium
ACAAAAAGATTTAAAGGGTTTGATTGTAGAAGATATTACATCTCATAAGGAGATGGCAGTCCAGGACGCTAAAGATCAGAAAAAGTCTACAGTAAAAGAGCTGGCTGGTGCATTGATGCATAGTATTAATCAGCGACTAACAGTTATTAATATGCGCTCAAAATTACTCTTGATGGCAATGGATTCAGGTGCAGCGTTTAATACTGAAGAACATCGTGATAGTTTATACAATGTTATGGATCTGTCCATGGAGATTGCTGCTATTCTTGACGGTTTGGAAGGTGAGGATGAATTTAATACAAAAGAGTATATGAATGGCATCGAGATTATAGATATCGAAAAGGATGCAGCTGATACTCAGGAGTAAATAACTCTGTTGCGTGAAGGTTGCTAGCCTAGATCAGTCGAAATCTTTTTACCTAGTCCTTTATGGAATCCACAGCCTATACAGAGGACTGAACCTTCTTGCATGGATGCGCCACATTCTGGGCAAACATTTTCATCCACTTTGCTCTCTTCAACTACAGTATCTTCTGCAGGAGTGGTATCAAACACATTTGGTACCGATGACATAGATGGGGTTGAATCTCCACCGAACGATATATCGCTAAGATCGGGATCTTCTTTGATAGCTTCAGGAACAACTAAGGGTTGCTTGCAATTAGGACATTCAAGTGTTTCGCCAGCCATTTCTGCAGGTGCTTCGAGATGCTGTTCACAATTAGGGCAGTTGAAGTTTATAGATGACATATTGATTACTCCGTTATATTGTTCTACGAATCAAGTTCTACAGTTTTGCCAAAAGCTTTGTAGTAATGTATAAATTATAAGTGATGTTAGTCAAGCTGATCTTGAGGTTTTAATTAGAATTATGATAGGCTTTTCACGCCTGTCTTATTGTATGTACAGGGAAAAATAGGTAAGAGGATAGTATGGATTTTGAGCAGAAGTGTGATTTATTAAGAAAGATTATTCGTGAAACAGGTGGTTTAGCAATTGCATTTTCAGGCGGTGTGGATAGTACTTTGCTTGCCGCAGTGACACAGCAGGAGTTGGGGGAGCGTGCTTTTGCTATTACTGCATTATCGCCGACTTATTCGGCAAGAGAGCAGGTTGCTGCTGGAGAACTAGCTAAACAGATTGGCATTAAGCATGTGACTGTGGAGTCTAACGAGCTTGAAATTGCTGGGTTTGCTGAGAATCCAGAGAATCGTTGCTACTACTGTAAGCAGGAGTTATTTGCCGTTGTTAAAGAAATCGCATTAAAACAGGATATACACTTTGTTGCTGATGGTACAAACCTGGATGACTTGAAGGATCACCGGCCGGGGATGCAAGCATCATGCGAAGCATCAGTTCTGCAACCTTTGCTAGATGCGGAATTTACGAAAGATGATGTACGGCGACTTTCACGTGATATGGAGTTGCCCACTGCGGATAAGCCGGCAATGGCCTGTTTGGCATCTCGTTTTCCTTATGGATCACAGATTACAGAAGAAAAAATAGTTGCGGTTGATAAAGTGGAAGATGCTTTGCGTGATCTTGGCTTTTACAATATACGAGTTAGGCATCATGGAGATATAGCTAGGATTGAAGTTGGTGAAGATGAAATAGCCAAGCTGTGTAGCCCTGAAGTACGAAAGAGTATAACTGCCATGGCTAAATCAGTTGGGTTTCTCTATGTAGCTGCCGATCTGCAAGGATATAGAACTGGTAGCATGAATGAGGGGCTTTAGAACGATGAAGGCTGAACGATGAAGGATGAAGGATTTAATTTCTAAGGGAATTTTTCCTAATCGTAATCGTACTCTTAATCGTAATCAACTGCTTCATAGCTGTTCTTAATTAGATACCCTGTTGCTTGCTTCGGGGTATGTTATTCTTTTTGTAATGCTACCCATTTTTCTTCAGCTTTTGTGCTGGCGACAATAGCATGCAAGAAAGATGCTGTTTTTACGCCATCTGCTGCTGTTGGGTAATCATATTTTGAGGCAGTTACTTTTTTGCCCTCCAGTGAGTCTGACACTGCTGTCATGAAGTTGCGGTAGACATTTGCAAATGCTTCATAAAAACCTTCGGTATGTCCTGCTGGTAGGTTAGTTGCGCTTGTAGCATTTTCGCTAACATATTCACTACCTGTTCTATATATCTCGGTAGGTTTCTTAAGATGACTTACATATAGCGAGTTTGCATCATTATGGCACCACTTGATTGCGCCTTTTTCGCAGTATACGCGAATGCTAATGCCGTTTTCTTCACCGATAGCTATTTGACTAGCCCACATTATGCCACGTGCATTTTTATTAAATTTTAATAGAACACTGCCGTCATCATCGAGTGGTCGACCTTTTATAAATGTTGTTAAGTCGGCACATACCTCTTCTACCTTTAGCTGAGTAATATAGTCTACTAGATTGTGGCAGTGGCTCCCGATATCGCCCATGCATCCGGTAGGTCCTGAGCGGCGTGGATCAGTTCGCCATGCGGCTTGTTTTTGTCCGGCAGTTTCCATCCGTGTTGCTAACCAGCTTTGTGGATATTCGACAACTACACGTCTTATGGCACCTAATTTACCACCCTTGATTAGCGCACGCGCTTCTTTAACCATTGGGTAGCCGGTATAGTTATGAGTTAGGCAGAATAGACGTTTGTTCTGTTTGACCTTTTTTTGCAGATTAACTGCTTCATCCAGTGTCGTCGTCATTGGTTTGTCACAAATTACATGATATCCACCATCTAAGGCTGCCATTGCGATGGGATAGTGCATGTTGTTTGGCGTGACAATGACAACAACCTGCATTCTCACATCTTCCGGTAACTTGGATTCTTTCCTGAACATTTCACGGTAAGTGCCGTATACTCTGCTTTGATCGACGAGTAGTTCCTTGCCGCTATCTAAAGATTTCTGTTTAGTGCTACTAAAAGCACCGCAAACAAGCTCGCTTGAGTCGTGCATATTTGCAGCAATTCTGTGTACACTTCCGATAAAGGAGTCTTGGCCGCCGCCGACCATCCCTATGCGTATTTTTGTTTTCATTATGATCTCCTATACTATTATTTATGTATGATATATATATGTATGCTCGATAAATTTAGTTTAACAAGTAACCTCTTCTCTACAATAGAAAAAGTGTTAAAAGTAACATTTTTTTATGCTAAAACTCGTGTGATGCACCACTATTACCATCATTATTGCTAGTGCATATTTAGCATTACTTTTATCGACATGCAGATTGTCTTAATCTACTTCTTTTAATTTCTGGGTGCATATTACTAGAAATATGTAATAAATGCAAGATTCTACAAGAATTATATAGAACAAATGAGCTAAATAGTGCATTCTTTGAAACTGATTTTGAGCAAAACAGACTTTTTATGGTGTTTTTTTAATAAGTGGATTTATAATAATAAAGATTAAGGTGAAATATGAGTGAACTGACACAGAACGAATATAGAGAGCAACGTCTGGTAAATATGCGTGCACTTGAGGATATGGGATATAAACCATTTGGTCATGCATTTAAACGTAGTGGTCGTTTAGCTGAGATAAGAGAAGAGTTTGTGGAAGAGAAAGAGGTCACTGCTGCTGGGCGTTTAACAACTGTACGGGATATGGGAAAGAGTATTTTTGCTGATATTCGTGACGGTTCCGATCGTTTTCAGATATATGTTCAGAAAAAGGCATTAGATGAAGAAGCATTTGCTGCTTTTAAACTTTTAGATGTAGGTGATCATATTGGTGTTGCTGGAGCTTTATTTACAACTCGTACCGGCGAGCCAACACTTAAAATATCAAAGTGGGATCTCTTATCTAAGTCGCTACTGCCGTTACCGGAGAAGTGGCATGGGCTAAAGGATGTTGAGGCGCGTTATCGTCAGCGTTATCTTGATCTTATATCAAACCCAGATGTACGCGAGCTATTTGATAAACGTATCGCTGCAATTAAAGAAACACGTTCCTTTTTAGAGGCTCGTGGTTTTTCTGAAGTAGAGACGCCAATGCTACAAAGTCAGGCAGGGGGAGCGGCTGCTCGTCCATTTGTGACCCATTATTCTGCCCTTGATCAAGAGATGTATATGCGTATTGCACCAGAGCTATATCTGAAGCGTCTATTAGTTGGTGGTTTTGATAAGGTTTTTGAGCTGAATCGTAGTTTTCGGAACGAAGGTCTTTCGCGCACTCATAACCCAGAATTTACTATGCTTGAGATTTATGAAGCATACACTGATCTAAGTGGTATGAAGGATATTATCGAAGGACTTATTACTCATCTTGCAGAAAATGTTTTTGGCGGGCTAGTTGTTGGCGAAGGTGATGATGCCATAGATTTCAACTTACCATGGCGTGAGGTTACATATCGTGACTTGATTATCGAACGCATGGGGGATGATTGGTATGACCTCTCTTTTGAAGATGCTAGCGCTAGAGCGGAGAAAGAGGGACTATCGTTAGATCCTGCATGGGGCATGATGATGGTTACACATGAGGTATATGAAAAACTGATTGAAAAAACATTGCATCAGCCAACTTTTGTAACGAGATTTCCTGCTGAGTTGGTTCCTTTAGCTGGTACATGTGATGATGATGCGTCGGTGGTGGATGTGTTTGAACTGGTTATTGGCGGTAAAGAAGTGGCGCCAGCCTATAAGGAACTTAACAATCCGCTTGTGCAGCGCGAACGCCTTGATAATCAGGCAGGTGAAGATGCTGAAAAGGTTGATTATGATTTTCTGACTGCACTTGAGCATGGTATGCCGCCTGCTGGTGGTATGGGGATTGGTATAGACCGTCTTATTATGACCCTGGCAGGTGTTGATGCTATTAGAGATGTTATCTTATTTCCGCAATTGAGACAAAAAACGAGTGCTGAATGAGTAAACTGAAATCACATCTATTGCCATTTCCGCTTTTTCTGGCGCTGAAATATCTTAAGCCTAAACGCTCATTTATTTCAGCTGTTACAGTTATCTCTGTGCTTGGCGTTCTCTTGGGTGTGGCCATTCTTGTTATCGTGCTTTCGGTTATGAACGGCTTCGATAACATGTGGCGCGAAAAGATATTAAGCTTTAAGCCACATCTTACGGTGGTTAACAGTTACGGTCATATACAGAATGAAGAAGAGCTTTGTGAAAAAATATCTCATGTAGAAGGTGTTAAAGGTGTTGCTGCAGGGATAGAGACACGGGTATTGATTCAGAATGAGAAACGTATATTGGCGCCAGTAGTTATAGGTATGTCACCAACGCGTGCGGCTGGGATTAGCCGTGTGCCGGAGTTTATGGTTAATGGCGACTTCGACCTTAATGGCGAGAATATAGTTATTGGTAATGATCTTGCACGTAGCTTGCGTTTATATACTGGCGAAAAAGCATTGGTATATTCACCTCTTAATGTGCTATCTGCAGATGAATTATATTTGCCGGAAGAGCTTACTGTTGCCGGTACATTTAATCTTGGTATGCGTGATTATGATACGGGCTTTGTTTTGACATCACTCGATGTAGCGCGTGAGCTGGTTGGGATTGAGGAGGGGGCATACTCCTTATATATCATGACTGATGATCCATTTAGGTTTGGTGAGTATTCGGCGGCCGTTCAGGAAGTGTTACCACCTGGCTATGAGGTGAAGAGTTGGCGTGAGATTGATAGCGTACTGTTTGCTGCCTTGAGTAACGAAAAAACTATGATGTTTATCCTATTGGTCTTTATCAGTATCGTGGCTATATTTTGTGTTACAAATACATTGATTGTGATCACAGTGCATCGTACCGCTGAAATTGGATTATTGAAGGCTGTTGGGTTTCCGCCACACAAAATTATGGCTGCATTTGTCTGGCATGGCTGGATCCAGTGCCTGATGGGTACGGCACTGGGGATAGGCTCTGGTTTGTTAGTTCTGCATAACCTGCATAATATAGTAGCAGCACTGGCAAGTATAAATGTAGAAGTGTTTCCTAAAGAGATCTACGGCTTAAGTGAAATTCCATGGAGCACTTCATTTGCTGAGTTGGCAAATATATCTATTGTGGTTATGACTTTCTGTACTATCGCCAGCTTTATTCCTGCCTATCGTGCCGCACGACTTGATCCTGTTGAGGCGCTACGCGGGGAGTAACGGCAGTGAATAACGAATAGTGAATAGTGAATAGTGCGCTACTGAAAATAGTTTTGACGGGATTTACAGGATTAACAGGATACTGCTCTACTGAAAAGAGTTTTTTACAAAATGATTAAAAAACGAGGGGTTCATACCCTGTAGCTTGCCGCGTCATTAATTGTAGGGCTGGAACGGCTGAGGTACGATGCCTTCCAGCCAGGCCCGGCGGGAAGGTTTCGCAAACTCAACCGTTCCAGCCCTACAAAAACCGATACCTTCGGGACTTACCCCGATAAGCATTATTTATTTTAAATTCGAAGTTGAATGTTCAAATTGGATGTTGGATGTTCATTTTTTTGGCACAAAAAAGTCTCCAGTCTGTAGGCTAACTGATAGCTGAGGACTGAAGACTCATAACTTCTTTTTTATTTACCAGTTTTCTGCTAATACTTCGAAGTGTGCTTGTGGGTGAATACATGCTGGGCATACGTCTGGTGCTTCTGTACCTTCGTGTACAAAACCGCAGTTCATACAGCGCCATGATGTAGATTCAGATTTTTTGAATACTTCATCATTCTCGATATTCTTGATCATAGCAAGAAAACGACTTTCATGCTGTTTCTCTGCTACAGCAATTGCTTCAAATACTTCCGCAATTTTATCAAATCCTTCTTCACGTGCGATTACGGCAAATGATGGATACATATCGGTCCATTCGTGGTTTTCGCCACCTGCACTGCCTTGAAGATTGTCGAGTGTGCTAGCAACGGTGCCGGCAGGAAATGTGCCTGTGATCTCGGCTGTGCCGCCTTCCATTAGTTTGAATAGGCGTTTAGCGTGTTCGCTTTCTTGGTCAGCTGTTTCTGTAAAGATTTCTGAAATCTGACGGTAGCCTTCTTTTTTTGCTTTTCCAGCAAAGTATGTGTAGCGGTTACGTGCCTGTGATTCGCCAGCAAATGCTGCCATTAGATTAGTTTCGGTCTTGCTTCCTTTTAGTTCCATGTCTACTCCTGTTTATATAGTTGCTCAGCCTGTATTATTAATCAAATAAAGTTTCAGTATGTGAAAACTATCATTTCCTGACAAGTATTAAATACGGTTTTGTGAATTGACGGATTGCATGTTATTCCATATATTTAATACATAATATTGTTTAACATTAAACAAACTCCAGTCTCTGTTGTGCTGGAAATAAGGAAACTGGATATCTATGACAAAAAAGGTAATAAAAGAAAAATCAATTGATTAACGCTTTTAAAACACTTGGATATGAATTATGAGTACAAAAAATAAAATTATTACTATTTATGATCAATCTGTAAGAATCCAAAAAGATGATTATATTTCATTAACAGACATTGCACGCTTTAAAAAAACTGATCGTACAGATGACCTAATTCGAAATTGGTTACGAAACAGAAATACTATTGAATATCTAGGCATTTGGGAGAAACTACATAATTCTAATTTTAACCCCGTCGAATTCGACGGGTTTAGAAAAGAGGCAGGTTTAAATAGCTTTACGCTAACTCCCAAACAGTGGATAGAAAAAACAGCAGCAATTGGTATTGTTTCAAAAGCAGGGAGATATGGAGGAACCTATGCCCATCAAGACATTGCCTTTGAATTTGCAACTTGGATATCGGTGGAATTTAAGCTATATCTTATTAAAGAGTTTCAACGTCTAAAAGAAGAAGAACAAAAACAGTTTGGTTGGGATATAAAACGCAACCTTACCAAAATCAACTATCGCATACATACTGATGCGATAAAACAAAACTTAATCCCTGACAACTTAAGTGCTAAACAAATTTCATTTGTTTATGCCAATGAGGCGGACATTTTAAATGTGGCACTTTTCGGAAAAACAGCTCAACAATGGCGAGGTGAAAACCCAAACGAAAAAGGAAATATTAGAGATTTTGCGAATGTGTCACAATTGGTTTGTTTAGTAAATCTTGAAAACCTAAATGCGACTTTCATTAATGACGGTTTAGAACAGAGCGAGCGACTAGTGAAACTCAACCAAATAGCCATTAGCCAAATGAAAATATTACTGGCCGATAAATCTGTAAAAATGTTAAATCCCGAAAACGAGAGTTCAGATGAGTGAGTTTAAGCGTTTGGGCGACTACATACAATTGGTTGATAAGCGAAACAAAGATTTGGCAGGTTCAGAAAGAATTCTCTGCAGGTGATGAGTTGGGGATTGATTTTGAAGAAAAAGCCTTTTATGACATTCTTAAAGAGAAACTTAGTTCCATTTTAGCGGATCTATGTGGTAGTAATGTTTTAGTTCATCATATAGTTCAGGGCGTTTTTTATGTAGCTGTTCTGGCTTTTCGAAAAAGGTTTCTGTAGCAACAGCGAAGAATTCGGCGGGATTAGTTGCGCCGTAACGGTCTATGCATGTGCGGCGACCTTTCTTTGTATCTTTTTTAAAGTCATCATATTCATGAGAGAAGATGTGAGCCCATGTGCGATAGGATGAACGATCTTCTAGGATAGGGGCGCCGTCGGCCGAGCTATTTTCTTGGTCAAGTTGATGAGCAAACTCATGGATTGTTACATTATGACCATCTTCAAAGTTAGCTGCGCCCCCTTTTACGCTATTCCACGATAGCACAACTACGCCAGACTGCCACGATTCACCTAGCCTTACTGAATCGGGATCGCCTACACCAAGAAGGTTTTGTCCATCAGCAACGTATGTGTTTGGGTATACTAGGATCGATTGTAGTCTTGGGTATACGTCGATGGGCCTATTTAGGAGTAGCATGCATGCTTGCGCGGCGATTGTTACACGTATTTCGTCGGTGATTTCGAGGCCACCACATCCTTCAAAGATTTTTTCTGCTAGAAATAGATTTATAGTTCCGTGTAGACGCTGTTTTTCTCTTCCTGATAGATACTGATATGGAATTAGGCTTTCTTTAAGGATATTTACCCACTCTCTGGGGATATCAGCTGTAAGTAGTTTTTGACGTTTAGCTTTTTTTATCTGTTTACTGATAGCCCAGATAAGAGCTGCACCTATGACCACTATAATAATAAGAATTAATACTTGAGTATCTGTCATTTATATTGCTCCTGTTAGTAATCCGAGATTCTTTTGTAGCTACATAATCGGCTTCCCCGGAGGTGTCGCTATACCGTTAATATTACATTTTCGGGTAACTTGACTTGTAGCCAAAGCGGCATTATTATTTCTATGATTTTGTAAAAGAGATATTAGCAGTGTGAGTATTGGGTATCAAGAAATTACTCATTTATTGTGGGTGGTATTATTTATTGCGGAAAACTTGACTATAACGGACGTTTTATATAGTCTTTGTGGCTATATATGAATAAGGGGGAGTGATGATTGGTAGTCCTGACTCAGAAGTGTCTGATCAATTAGAGATTTTTAAAGATAATTTGGTGTTGCAGCTTACTTTACAGGAAGTAAAGAATTCTCTGGGGCCATTGGTTGGGCATAACTGCTTGCATGTCGGTGATGTTGCTGGGGTCTTTGGCGCGGCATTACGAAGTCATGGCGGTAACTGGTCTAGTGTGATGTCTTCTGACTCAGAAGCTAAGCTTGCAACTGATTTTATTGGCGAAGATGTGCATGTTCTGGATGACAATGAGATTCCGTTTGAAGATAAGGTGTTTGATCTTGTTGTATTGATCAATAGCTTGGAAGAGATTGATGCTGATAGCGATATGGTTGCTGAGTGTCATAGGGTCTTGAAGAATAATGGATATCTGATCGTTGTTACTGGTCGCCTGAAAACTCATACAGTTATATATCAGTTACAGCGCGCTTTTGGATCTGCTTATGATAAGTTGGGATTGGTCAGAGGTGGTTATTCGGAACAGGAGATGTTTACACTGCTAAAGGATGGATTTGATATTAGTCAGATAAAAACATATTCGCGATTTTTTGTGAATGTTGTTGATGCTTTTGTTAAATCATCGGTTGGCAGAATTAATGATGAGGTGAGTTTGAGGAATGCGGCTGTGCATTACAAAAAGAACTCAGTATTTTATAGAATTGCATATCAGCTTGATCTGTTACAGTTTATGTTCAAGGGATTTAATATGATATGCACTGCAAAAAAACGAGAATGGGTACCAAGAAACAAGCCTATATTGACCTATAATAGATCTTTAGGAGATTCTGTTATAAGTAAATTGGTGCGCTGAGCAATAAAAATATATAATTATGTTCAGTACAGCTTGACATCTGGGTAGCAAATAGGTAATTATATCCAACTTTTGAGATTGAGATTAATACCCTAGTAAAAAGGATTAACGGGATAAAATGAAACGCGTATATCAGCCCTCTAATATAAAGAGGAAGAGAAAAATAGGTTTTAGAGCACGTATGTCAACTAAGGGCGGCCGGAATATTATTACCAGGCGTCGTAGTAAGGGCCGTGTAAAGCTTTCTGCTTAAGGACTTGAGAGCATGGATGCTTTCTCCTTATCTTTGAATACAGAGTCTACCGGTGCAGATTTGAATTCTGACGCAACCGGTGGATTGTCTGTTAATATCGCATCTTCATCGTTTGGTGATAAGGTGGGGTCTTTGCATTCTACAGCTACATCGAAGAGCATAGATCAAGGTCTTTCTTTACGTCAACGGTTACGGAAGTCTGCAGATTTTCAGGATGCATTTGATCAGAAGAACTCTTTTGTCGGTAAGTAGGTTGTGATGTTGCAGCGGAATTGCGATGATTCATCATTGCGTGTTGGTGTGATTTCTAGCAAGAAAACATTGCGTCGTGCTGTTGATCGCAATCGTGCTAAACGATTGATGCGGGAGGCGTATCGTATAAATCGACATCGCTTTTTTGGTAAATTGGATGTTGTTCTAATTGCGAGGCGACCGATTGCTAAGGCTACGCTAGCTTTAGTGGAAAAGGATTTAATGCGGTTGGCAAGCAAAGCGGGCATGTTATCTGAAAAAGATTCTTAGATAGCTATGCTGATTTATATAGGAGAAAATGGCTAAACTACTAATATTATTGGTAAAGGCCTATCGTGTGACTATATCGCCGTTACTTGGTAGTTGCTGTCGATTTAGCCCGTCGTGTTCGATGTACTGTATAGAAGCATTACAGAAACATGGAGCTATTCGTGGAACATGGCTTACTATTGTACGTATAAGTAAATGTCACCCTTTTCATGAGGGCGGTATAGATGTTGTGCCAGAAAAGAAATAGTGCAGCCTTCGGGATGCTTGTGTATTTAAAATAATTAATAAGTGGTAATACATATGAATAAGATAGAATTGATGTCGGTCGTTATACTTTTCTCAATACTTGTAGGGTGGGGCTTTTTGCAGAAGAAGGATGCGCCAACACCACAACCGACAGCTAACAATGCAAGTGTGGTTGAGAATGGATCTGGTTCTGTTGTTACAAATAGTGTTGGAGATGTGATTACGACTCCTTCAACTACTGCTGTTCCCGCTAGTGCTGTAGTTGGTGTTAATGTTGCAACAAATGCTCTGGCTGTTAAGCATGAAGCTGATGAAAAAATTGTTGTACTTTCTAATGGTGTGCTGCGTGTAGAGATATCTTCATGGGGTGGTGCTGTAAAACGAGCAGATTTAACAGATTATCCTGAAACGATGGATGATGATAGCGCTCCGGTTAGTCTGGATTTTTCAGCAAATCCTGCACTTTCGATTGTTGGCATTCCTTGGCTAGCAACAGCTACTGATTTCAAATTAGAATATCTTGATGATAATCAACGAGCAGTAAAGATAACAAAAGATAGTGGCGATGGACTTTTGTTTGAGCGTGTAATAGAGCTGGGTGATGAGTATCAATTTAATGTAACTGACTCCATAAAGAATAGTACAGATGCCGATAAAGGAGTTGGTGTGCATGGTGTTGTTGTTGCTCCTATGCAAGCGGTAGCGACGGCATCTAAATCAAAGCGCTTTTCCTATCTTGGTGTAGACTCGCTGGCAGATGCTGGTGGAAAGCGTGTGTCTCATTGGCTTAAAGTTAGAATAATGCGTAAGTCCATTGTGATGAAGCAGTTTAATGCGGAAGGTGTTGGGAAAATCGCACCACCTATGGAAATTGTTGTACCTACTGGTGAATCAACGCTCTGGGTGGCCGTAAAAAATAAATTCTTTACCCAGATCCTTGTTCCAAGTGAACCATCGTTGAATTGTGATTTACATGCTGTACGTGATGTTGCGTCTAGCAAAGTGGCTATTCAGAAGACATGGGCCAATCTAACATTTGCTGATCAGCTTGTACCTTCTGGGGAATCTGTAACGCGAAGCTATGATTACTATGTGGGGCCAAAGAAATATTCTATTCTTAAAGCGCGTGGTCAGCGTCAAGCTGATGTTATGGAGTTTGGGCGTTGGTTTGCTCCCGTCAGCAAATTTTTGTTAGTTATTCTTAATCTGATCTATAGTGTATTCCATAACTACGGTATAGCCATTATTCTTTTGACTGCTCTTGTTCGTATAGTCTTCTGGCCAATTACGCATAAAGGTACAGAGAGTATGCAGCGCATGCAAAAAATCCAGCCTTTGGTCACTGCTGTTCGTGAAAAACATAAAAGCAATCCACAGAAGATGAATCAGGAAGTTATGATGCTTTATAAGCAGCATAAAGTTAATCCTATGGGTGGATGTTTGCCGATGGTTATACAGATTCCTGTATTTATTGCGCTCTTTACGGTTCTTCGTAGTGCGGTTGAATTACGTTACTCTAGCTTTTTATGGATCAAGGATCTTAGCGAGCCAGAGGGACTATTTGCTGGCATGTTGCCGTATGGTCTCTCGTTAAATATTCTACCACTTGTTATGACTGCTACGATGGTGTTACAGCAACGTCTTACGCCTAGCACTGGTGATGCACAACAGCAGAAGATGATGATGTTTATGCCTATTGTGATGCTCTTTATCTTCTATAATATGCCATCAGCATTAGTTCTATACTGGTCTGTTAGTCAGGGCATAGCTATTCTTCAGCTTGTTCGCCAGCGTAAAAAGGCTCAAGCAGAAGAG
>DAOVUR010000026.1 GCA_030632465.1 bacterium
CAGCAGCAACCATCATATCAACTTTTTCCTGCGGCCAGTCGGCAATAACCTGCTGTGCTACACGAGCTTTTTCAATTAACGTATCTATTTTCTCTGACATATCCTCATCCTCTCTTCATACTACCTACCCATCACAATATAGCCAATTTAGGCTACAAAATAAATTTTCAGATAATTCTGAAAGCAGGCAAATAAATACATAAAATATCAATTTTGAGCAACCGTTTTTATTGATTTATTTCAACTCTTTTTATGCTTCGACATTTTAGCTAGACCCACGTACACAACAAGCATTCGTAATGGAGATAAAAAAAACTGTATAAAAAGGTATTTTTTGCTTTTTATTTTTCGGAAAACTGTGCATATTCCCGCAATATTTGATTTTAACAAAGCAAGGGAGTTTGCAATAAATAATTAAGGGGAGTTCCAAAATGAAGACAGCAGAATTATATGACAAATACATGATCACTGGTATGGTTGCAGGTTTTGTACCTCTTGAGGTTGAAGATGCTACAGGATCTATTTTAACCGGCACTGATGGTAAACAGTTTCTAGATTGTTTTAGTGGAATCTCTGTATGTAATGCTGGTCACGGACATCCTGAAGTTGTTGCCGCCGCAAAAGAGCAGATTGATAAACTCGTTCATTGCTGCACTTACGTATACTACAACCCGCGCGCTGGTGAATTCGCTAAGGTTCTAGCTGATGCAACACCAGGTAAACTACAGCAGTCATTTTTCGGTAACAGTGGCGCAGAAGCAATTGAAGGCGCATTACGTCTCGCGAAACAACACACTGGCAGAAACGAAGTTATTGCACTAACTCAAAGTTTTCATGGTCGTACATACGCTACTCTTTCTATCACTGGTAACAGCGGCCGCAAAATCAACGGTGGGCCTTACATGCCGGGAGTTTCTTTTGCTCCTGCTCCACACTTCTATAGATGCCCTTTCAACTCAGCCACAGAAGAAGAGTGTGGCGAAAGATCAGCTATGGCACTACGTGATGTAATCAAATATCATACATCAAATAATGTCGCTGCATTTATCGCAGAGCCAATCATGGGCGAAGGCGGAATCATTGTTCCACCACCAAACTACTTCAAGCTAGTAAAAGAGATCCTTGACGATCTAGGTATCCTGTTTATTGCTGATGAAGTTCAAAGCGGTTTTGGTCGAACAGGAAAACTATTTGGAATCGAGCATTATGATGTTGAGCCTGATATCATGACAATGGCCAAAGGTATTGCTGATGGATTCCCATTAAGTTCATTCACCACTACTCCAGAAATTGCAAGCGCATTCAAACCAGGAGATCACCTTTCAACATTTGGTGGTAGTCCAGTAAGCTGCGCAGCCGCCATAGCTAACATGAATGTTATGCAGAAAGAAAACCTGCCGCAACGTGCTGAGCAGAGCGGTAACACAATCATGACGGCAATGAGAAAAGTGCAAGAAGATTGCGCGCTAATTGGTGACATTCGTGGCAAGGGTCTTATGATCGGTATTGAGCTTATCAAGGATGCAGACAAAACACCTGCCGCTGCAGAAGCTAAAGCGGTACGTACACGTTGTTTCGAAAAAGGATTACTAGTTGGCGTTGGCGGTGCATTGGCAAACGTAGTAAGAGTTCAACCTCCACTAACGATGACTGACGATGAAGTTGGTAAAGCTATCGATATCCTTACTCAGGTCATCACCGAAGTAAATGCCGCGTAATACCAGAAATTAATTAAGACAAATACAAAAGCGAGTTTGCCGTCATGGCAAGCTCGCTTTTTTTGTAACGATAGTTTGTGTAGCGTTGGCTGTCCCCAGCCAATACTTCCCTCAGGGAAGCTTGGCGTCTAGGAATCTTTTCACACCGACGTACGAAGCTTTGCTTCTTGCCCTGCGCGATCAAGCGCAAACTGTATCAACTGATCTATTAAATCAGGATACTCAACACCACTAGCCGCCCATAATTGAGGATACATACTAATTTTCGTAAATCCAGGGATAGTATTAATCTCATTAATGAAAATCGCCCCATCGTCTTGCAAGAAAAAGTCGACGCGCGCCATACCGGCACAGCACAGAACTTCGTATGCACTGATAGCCATCGATCTAATTGTATCTGCGTATGCATCAGGTAGATCTGCCGGCACAGACAACTCTGCACCATCACCATCTACATACTTGGCTTCATAGGAATAAAAATTAGCGTGAGGAACAATTTCACCAGGAACAGATACCACAGGATCCCCATTACCTAAAACGGCACATTCAATCTCCCGCCCCACAATGCACTCCTCTATCAAAACCTTATCATCAAATTCAAAAGCGTTATCCAGTGCAGCCTTAAACTCAGACTCTTTTTCAACTTTCACAACACCAACTGATGATCCCATATTAGCCGGCTTAATAAATAGTGGCAGCCCCAGTTTGTCGACCGCTATATCAGCAGTACAATCATCCTTTTCTTGTGAAGAGCATATAATGGCATCTGATACGGGTAGCCCCGCATCTCGCATTAGCCGTTTAGCCACATCTTTATCCATACCTATCGCAGAGCCCAACACATCAGCACCAACAAATGGTACATCAGCCAGTTTTAGCATACCCTGAATAGTGCCATCCTCCCCGAAGGTTCCATGCAAAACAGGAAAAACAACATCCACTTTTTGAAGGTAGGACTGCATCTGAAGATTATAGAAACGCCCGCCGCTATTACCGGGAACTAACACAACCTGCTCCCCTGCTATATCAAAAGATACGGGAACACCATCCGCTGGCAATAGATCAAAGATATTATCACTACACAGATGCCAACACCCAGTTTTTGTTATGCCGATTAATATGACGTCATACTTGTCTCTATCAATAGCGGCAACCACATTTTTTGCCGACTGAATTGACACTTCATGTTCCGCCGATTTTCCGCCAAACAAAACTGCTACACGTAATTTGATATCTTTTGCCATAATGGTGATTGCGCCTCGAGCTTACTAGTTACTTTAATAATTTTTGTAGTTTCTCTATTAAATATTCATTGCCATATATACTACCAAGTTCGCATATCATAATACTAGAACCTTTATACTTCTGTAGCAGTTTAAATTCGGTATCAATCTGCTTCTCACTTTTTGCATGTTGTTCCAATGGTCCTGATTGATAGTAGCCGACCATCGGCATGCAGCTACTTGATCCATACACCCTCTTTAAATACTTCTTAACTTTCCCTTTTTTCCAGTGAGGCGTAAAAAACCATGAACAGGTCACCGCCCCATAATCAATATCTATTTCAGATGCATAAAATAGATTCGGAGTGTAAACAGGATGAATATGACACATCGTTACAATTTTGCTATCTAACGCTTTGACCTCTTGTTGCAACTGATTATATAGCGATACTAACTGTTTCTCATAGAATGCATCTTTATCAACATTCATACCACCACTTCGTTCCTTACATACTGCACATTCACACGATCGTAAATTTCTGTAGCCAATAAAATCCCAACAGACACCTTGGTATCCTTGTTTGATTGACTCTTTTACATCACGCATAACATTACGTACAATATTAGTATCGGCAGGACATAACAGCTTCTTCTTAAGTATATCAATCTGCCCATCAGCCGGTTCACCACCACTCTGATGCAGCTTATGCTTCACATCATGGCTCTTATCATCTGCAGATATTTCCTGTAGTCGCGCACCATATTTCCGCGATAGCGGCTCCAGAATTTTTACCGGCATAATGCCCTTTTTATTGCATTCCTTAATAAATTCCTCTTCACCAGTATTGCTACAACAAATTATCGCATTAAAACCAAGCGATTTAGCAAATTCCACTTGAGCAGGAATCTCTTTCAGCTCAGCAGGCCAAAACCAACCTGCAGTTACCTTAAGCTGCTCAGAAGCCAATAAAGAGCCATGAATAAGCAACACAAAAAGACTTGATAGAATTATTTTCACTTCTTCTCCTTTAAAAACTATAAAATATGCTCTTTTCCGCTTGCTACCATAATCATTTCTGCTACACTACAGCGCTTGTAGTTGAGTTCTCTAGTTGCGCTACTACTATTTGTATCGCGGAGAACGGAAGCGAATTATCACACTACGCCACAGCCTGTGTGATAAAAGCGGATTAATAACGTAAATGATAATATACATTTACACATTTAAAACAAGGAGATTATTGTGGCTACTACTGACGATGCACTGAGCATTAACGTTCGAGACCTACTGGATGCAGGACTTCATTTCGGACATCAAACCAAACGCTGGAATCCTAAGATGAAACGTTACATCTTTGATAAGCGTAACGGCATTCATATTATCGACCTCTCAAAAAGCATGATCCTATTGGAATCAGCAATGGAATTTCTACGTGACATTGCTTCTGAAGGTGAAAGCATCCTCTTTGTTGGAACAAAGAAACAGGCACGTGACATTATCAAAGAGACGGCAGAAGAATGCGGACAATACTTTATCACTAACCGTTGGCTTGGCGGATTATTAACCAACAACACAACGATTCGTAGCAGAGTTAAACATATGCGCGATATTGAAGCTATTCTAGGAGATGAGGAAAAACTTCCTAAAAGCAAAAAAGAGCTTTCAAAGATGAATCGTGAGTACACTAAGATTGAGCGTAACCTTGGTGGTGTTGCTGATATGGTTAAATTACCAGGAGCACTATTTGTAATTGATATCAATCGCGAATCTATTGCTGTTGCAGAAGCTAATCGCTTGGATATTCCAGTAATCGCTATCGTAGATACAAACTGCGATCCTGATCCTATTGATTTCGTTATACCTGGTAATGATGATGCTATTCGCGCCATTCAGTTGGTATGCAAAGTTGCCACAGAGCAGATTCAAAAAGGTGCTGCTGAATACGAAAAGAAAGCTGCTGAAATAGCCAAGAAGAAAGAAGCTGAACGTGCTGAAGCAGAAGCAGCTCGCGCACTAAAAACTAAAGAAGAAGCAGCAGCAAAAGATAAGAAGAAAAAAGCTGCCGCAGAAGCCAAGGCTGAAAAAGCCAAAGCTGCAAAAAAAGAAACTAAAAAAGCTGATACTAAAGAAGTAAAAGCTGAAAAAGCACCTAAAGCAGAAGCTAAAGCTAAAAAGGCTCCTAAAGCTAAGGAAGAAGTAAAAGCTGAAAAGGCTCCTGCGGCTAAAGAAGCTAAAGCTAAAGAAACTAAGGCAGCCCCTAAAGCAAAAGCAGCCCCTAAAGCAAAAGCGGCACCAAAAGCTAAAAAAGAAGAAGTGAAAGCTGAAGAAGCACCTAAAGCAGAAGCTAAAGCTAAAAAGGCACCTAAGGCTAAAGAAGCAAAAACTGAAGACAAAAAATAAATATTAATTAAAAATTTGGAGATTATAAAATGGCAGATATTACAGCCGCAATGGTAAAAGAGTTGCGTAACGCAACAAACGTAAGCATGATGGATTGCAAACGTGCTTTGGTAGAAACTGATGGTGATGCAGATGCAGCAACAAAGCTTCTACGTGAACGTGGTGTGGCTGTTGCCGCTAAGCGTGCAGCACGAGTAGCTAACGAAGGTATTGTTGCTTCTAGCAGTTCTGAAGATGGTAACACAATGTCACTTGTAGAAGTGAACAGTGAAACTGATTTCGTTGCTAAAAACGATCATTTCAAAGCTTTTGTTAACCTCATGGCTGACAATGCTCTTGATACTGATGAAGCTCTAGCTGAAAAGTATGAAGCTGATGTTACTGCTAAGAGAGTTGAAATTGGTGAGAACATCACTGTACGTCGTAACGTTCGCTTTGTTCTAGAAGGTACTGGCGCTGTTGCATCATACATTCATATGGGCGGTAAAGTTGGCGTTTTAGTTGAAGTTACTTGCGAAAACGAAGCAACTGTAGAAAAAGACGAGTTCAAAGCATTACTGAGCGATCTTAACCTACACATTGCTGCATGTGCACCACAGCATCTTAACAAAGATGAAGTTCCTGCAGATGTAGTTGCTTCAGAAAAAGAAATCTTTGTTAAGCAGGTAGAAGGTAAGCCAGAACACATTATCGACCAGATCGTTAATGGTAAACTTGAAAAGTTCTACGGCGAAATCTGCCTAGTAAGCCAAGGATTCGTAAAAGAGCCTAAACAGTCCATCACTGCACTTCTAGAGGAAGTTGGCAAGGCTGTTGAAGACAAGCTGACTATTAGTCGCTTTGTTCGCTATCAGCTAGGACTATAAAGGTAAATTGCATGACCAATAAAGAAAAGCAGAATAAGCTACGCCTTGTTACGGCACTTACGCTATCAAGGTTCCCGCTTGTGATGCTTTTCTTTCTGGTTGCAATTATAAACATTTTCTATCCATGTACCTGTTTCTTCATACTTGCTATGGTCTTTATGGCATCAGGCGCAATAACAGACCTGCTTGACGGCTATCTGGCTCGCAAGCATAGCGTAGAAACAGACTTCGGCGCACATGCCGACCCATTGATGGATAAAATGTTCTACGTTGTTACATTACCCGTTCTCGTCTTCCTAACGGCAATTGGCCCAGAGGCAAACTTAACACACTCAACACTACTACTCTTTATCACTGTTTCGTTCCTTGCTCGTGATCTATGGGTAACATTTCTTCGTTCTGTAGGATCCATGTACAATATTAGCGGATGTGCTAATTGGACAGGAAAAGTTCGTACTGCACTAAACTTCCCGCTCATATGCGCAATATACTATTTTGTTGCTGCTCCTGAAGGATGGAATTTTCTTCCTATAAAACTTATATATTTAGTTGAAATTATCGCCATAATCATTAATATATATTCTGTATTTGTTTATACAAAATACTATTGGCCATACTTACGAAAGTCTGCTGAACTGAAGAACAACTAATACATCAAGGGAAGCTGTAATGACTGACAAGCCCTCATGCAGGATGAAAAGCACGTCACAAGCAACTGAACTTGATTCCCTTATGACTATGGGACGCGGCATAACTCACGACTGCAGCAACCTAATCACTGCCATTAAGGGCAATATTTTCATGATCAAGAACTCTCTTGATAACAAAGCAATAATCGATAATAGCATTAGTCAAATTGAATATTGCACGGATCGTGCACTAGAGCTACTAAACAAAATATCCACCTATACTGGTAGCTCCCCATTTAATAGTCAGCCTCTGGATATTAACAAGCTTATCACTGCTACATGCAGCGACCTAAAAGAGCCACACCTCACAATTCCAGCTGTAACTTTCGCATTAAAGAAATCACTACCTGACATCAATGCTGATTACGAACAGCTACAGAACCTTGTAGAATGCCTTCTTATCAACTCGGCCGAAGCGATGATAGAGCACGATGGCGAAATAACCATTACTACCGGCATGATCAAAAAGAAAGACAGAAAAGATATAGAGTTGACTTACCCAGATCAACTCGCGGAGACTGACTATATATTTATTCGTGTACAAGATGAAGGAAAAGGCATTACTGCTAAAATACAGAAAAAAATGTTCACACCATTCTTCACAACTAAAATCAGAGGTGAAGGTCTCGGACTAAGCACAGTTATAGGGGTCGTCAAAGCGCATAGCGGCGCTATGATTGTAGATAGCCGCGCACATAAAGGTAGCACATTCACCGTCATACTACCCATCAGTTAGCCGTAATGATGTTCCTCGGAGCAAGCCCTGAAGGTCTCGGTTTTTTTTGTAGGGCTGGAACGGTTGAGCTTGCGAAACCTTCCCGCCGGGTCCGGCTGGAAGGCATCGTACCTCAGCCATTCCAGCCCTACAATTAATGACGCAACAAGCTGCGGGGTATCAATCACTCGGCTTCGCAACCACCAAACACTACCGCCCACTACCCACAACTTTTAACGCTGCTGACACCATAAACATAACTCCATTCTTAATGGCCTCATCATTAAAGTCATATCGAGGATTATGCAGCCCGTAACACTCTTCGCCCACACCAAGACAGAACATTGCGCCCGGATAATCTTTAAGATAATATGCAAAATCTTCTCCACCCATAGTGGGATTCTTAAGATCTTGCCACCTATCTTTCCCAAGCAGATCATTCACAACCTCTTCCCCTAAGGAAACAATAGCTGCATCATTCCGCATCGGCATATATGGCGCCTGATACTCAAAATCACATGTTGTCCCCATAGTCGTACAGATGCCAACAGCAATCTCTTCAATTCTCTTTCGTACCTTTTTACCCAACTCAGGATTATAATATCTCACAGTTCCAGCAATAACCGCCTCATCAGGAATAATATTACTACTTAATCCTGAATTAAACTGACACACACTTACAACTAACGCATCATGAGCATCTGTCTCACGTGATACAAGCCCCTGTAGAGTGTCAACTATACGGCAACCTATCACTATAGGGTCAATAGATTTGTGTGGCATTGAGCCGTGAGCACCATATCCTTTAACTTTAATTTTAAACATCTCTGCTGCTGCAAACATATCTCCAGGTCGTGAAGAAACAACACCTACAGGTATCCCTGGCCATCCATGTAGTGCAAAAACCGCTGATGGCTCAGGATCAAGAAGCGCACCCGCCTCCACTAGATCACGCCCAGCAGCTACAACCTCTTCGCCAGGCTGAAAAACAAATCGTACAGACCCCTTTAACTCACTCTGCAACTGCGACAGCACAACTGCCGCTCCCATAAGAATAGCGGTATGTCCATCATGACCACATGCATGCATCACACTCTCTACCTGTGATTCATACGGAAGCCCCGTCTTTTCCTGTAGCGGAAGCGCATCCATATCAGCTCGCAACGTAACATTAGGCAACATACCCTCACCCAGCATAGCAACCACGTCAGTACCAATAAATGGCTCTTTCATTGCGACGCCTGCATCACTCAGAACAGAACGAACTAATGCAGCTGTTTTATGTTCATCTAGTGCTACCTCAGGGTTTTGATGAATCTGGTGACGCCACTCAATCACTCTTGGCAAGATACCATCCACAAGAACTTCAACCTTATCGCTCATATTATGTTCACCTATTAGTCATTCGTTTCACGCTGATCAAAAACCATAATAGATAGTTGAGGCTTCAATATCAACAGATAAAACATCCATAATTCTGAACTGCCAGTAGAGGATGAAAAACTAAAAGCGATATCGATCCAGAAAATATATATCCCCATGCTTCGATATATAGATATTTCTTCATTGTCTATATGGTCAAAAGCATATATATTGCCTTCATTATGGTAAATGTACTATTTATTCTACTGATATTGATCGTTATAGGAAGCATGACATTTCTCTTGAAGAGCTTCCTAAAACGTCTGAAGCGCATTGAGAAAGAGATGTGGGAAGAAAAAGCACGTCGCGCGGAAATTGCTAGCAAGCTAAGAAAAGAGCAAGCTATCAAAGCACGCAAAGAAGCCGCCGAAAAAGAAGATGAAGGTGACGAGTAATATGCCTACTAACAAAATCAGCACACGCCTAATACAGATGGATATTAAACCTGGCTGTCCCACCAATAATATGGCGTACATGCTAAAGAAGATATCAGCAGCTATTGATGATAATATTGAGCTGATAATATTTCCTGAGATGTCTATTCCTGGCTACCTGCTCGGTGACGAATGGGAACGCGAATCTTTCCTTAAGGAATGCGAGGCATGTAACAATGAAATATGTGAAGCCGCTGACGGCATTATTGTTGTCTTCGGCTCTATTGGCCTTGACTGGAATAAGCGTAACGAAGATGGCAGAGTCAGAAAATATAATGCTATGTTCGTAGCTGAAGATAAGAAGTTCATCTTCCCAGATAACACCCCCTACCCATTTGTTATAAAAACGTTACTACCCAACTATCGTATTTTTGATGATAGTCGCTATTTCTATGACCTTCGCAAGCTGGCTACTGAACTAGATGTAAAGATAACTGACCTACTGCAACCGGTAACAACTTCTGTCGTAAAACTCGGATGTATGTTATGCGAAGATGCGTGGGATTTGGATTATCACACATCGCCCTTAACCATTCTAGCCGAAGCTGGCGCAGATCTTTTAATCAATGCTAGTTCATCACCATACACTGTTAACAAAAACCATAAACGCCAACGCCTATTTCCTGAACGTTGCGCTAAACTAAAACGGCCGCTCATCTATGTCAACAATGTCGGCATACAGAATAATGGTAAGACAATTTTTACTTTTGATGGCGCATCATGTATATACGATAGCTTTGGCAATATCGTAGCGCTCGACAAGGCTTTTGAAGAAGCTGAACTCTCCTTCGATATACCTCTTGGTAATATACCATTCGGCAAAACCGTAGAACTGCATGATGATACCATTGCAACCATTGCTAAGGCGCTGCAGTACGGCACTAAGAAGTTTATGGAGTTATGCGGTATATCACGAGTCACTATAGGCATATCTGGCGGAATCGATTCTGCTGTTGTTGCAGCTATATACAGCCTTATTATTGAACCAGAAAACCTTCTTCTCGTAAATATGCCAGGTACATACACTTCCGACACAACGCGTAACCTTGCGCTTGATCTGGCAAAAGAACTGGGTTGCTGTTATGCTGAAATCCCCATCGAAACAAGCATGAAACTAACAATAGATCAAGTTGACAACCTAAAATTAATCAGCCCTACCGGGACAGTACAGCAGACACTTAAACTGAGCGACCTTAATATCGAAAACATACAAGCCCGTGACCGTTCATCTCGGATATTGGCGGCGGTCGCATCAGCATTTGGAGGGGCCTTCACCTGCAATGCAAACAAAGCGGAAGCCACTATCGGCTACACAACTCTATATGGTGATCTTGGTGGCTACCTTGCCAACATAGCAGATTTATGGAAGACAGAAGTCTACCAGCTGGCAAACTATCTTAATGAACATATTTTCACACGCGAAGTTATTCCGCGCGGCTCTATAGATATAGTTCCATCAGCAGAATTAAGTGCAGCACAAAATGTGGATGAAGGAAAAGGTGATCCACTAGTCTACAACTATCATGACCTGCTTTTTAAAAGCTGGGTAGAACGATGGAACAGAGCCACACCAGAAGATAACTTAAACTGGTACGTGCAAAATAGATTAGAAAAAGAACTGGGATTTAATGACAAGATTACTAACCTGTTCAGTTCGCCAGAAGAATTTATAACCGACCTAGAACGTTGGTGGAACCTATATCAAGGTATGGGAATCGCAAAGAGAATTCAGGCACCACCAATATTAGCAGTCAAAAGACGTGCATTTGGATTTGATCACCGAGAGGCCCAAATGGGACCACGCTACACAAGAGCCTACCTCAAACTTCGAAACACAGTACTGAAACAAAAAAGTCCCACTACCTACTCATCCTCAGAATAGTTCTCTATACGCATGCCGTAATCAGGCAACACACCTTCATCCTCAACGTACTTGAGTACCTCCTCAGGCAGTGCACCAGCTCCCGACCACACGATTTCATGCTGTTTATAAAAGCTACTTCCCAGCATAAACTTAACAGGACCTTTAGGTAGAGGAATGTGCGGCGGGTATTCACCACCATGATTCTTAATATAGCGCTCAAGTATTCCCGGAAGATCACCCTTCCCATTATACTGAATATATTTACCAACCCGTAATGAGTATAATTTCTCAGGAGCCTCATCAACCACAAAAGCAGGAACTTCTGTCATCTCGCTAGGCTTAACCTCAGGGATATCTTCCTCTTCTTCTGTGCCACGAACAATCCAACAAAACCCAATATCTTCCAAACTCTTGTAACGTTCAGCACTCATCTTTCCAGACTTCTGCCTATGCCGTTGACTATGAATCCAGCGTGCAAGCTTTCCATTATCGCCCGACCGCTCATGAACATTGGTTGTATTATTCTTTTCTGCATATGCAACCAACTGATCAAACATTTTATTCCATGCTAAATCAGCTGCCGACCAGACAAAATCAAGTTCAGTCAGCGAAGCTACGCGATCCTTACACAATTCCCCTATCTTATTCTTATATCGTAATGACGATACCCACTGCCCAAGCTTACGATACTTCGGGTCATTGGTCGGAACATTACAATGTCCTGTTTCTGCCCGGAATTCCTTCAGCTTCTTATAATTGCTATCCCAATGATCACGCATTTACTACACTCTCCAAAAAAAATTATTAACTCATTTACTAACACTGAAAAATAAATGTAATATTATTATTCATGGTTTGCAAAGATTAAAGCAAACATTATACAAATTAAATTTCTTTACATTTTAAAAATAATATGACGACACAAAACAGAAAACATAAGACAATAAAATTTATTGAACAGCAGAATCTAATTTTAAGTAGCACCGATGCCGAGACAATCCTTAACTCATTTTTAAATGAAATGAAACTAGGCCTTGCTGGAGCAAAAAGCTCTCTCGCAATGATCCCGACTTTTATTAATGTAGCAAAGCCGTTGCCGGTAAACAAGCCTGTTATTGTCATTGATGCAGGTGGCACAAATCTTCGAGTCTGCACAGTAACTTTTAAGAGTGACGGCACCTATCAAACCGAGAATTTCTCAAAGCAGAGTATGCCTGGTGTTGTTGCGCATATTTCGAAGCAAGACTTCTTCATGAAGTTTGCCGACTTAATAAAACCACTTGCTCATAAATCAAATACAATCGGCTTCTGTTTTTCATATCCTGCAAAGATCTACCCCAACCTTGATGGCCGCCTGCTCTACTGGACCAAAGAGATCAAAGCTCCCGAAGTTGAAGGTGAGCTGATTGCAGAAAACATTCTTTCTATCCTGGCGAATGACAACTACACACCACGTATAACAATTCTTAACGACACTGTCGCCACCCAACTAGCGGGAACATTCGTAAGTAACGGTAAGCAGTATGATAGCTATGTCGGGATAATTCTAGGTACTGGCACCAATACTGCATATACAGAAGAGAACAGCAATATCCACAAATGTGATAGCTTACCACAAGATCAAGTGCAACCCATAAATGTCGAGTCTGGAAGCTTTGATAAATGCCCACAAAGTGAAATCGATATTACCTTTGACAACTCCACAATGAATCCAGGTGAGTATATCTTCGAGAAAATGGTAGCTGGTGCGTACCGTGGAGGATTATGCCTGGAACTACTGAAGTCAGCTTCTGCAGCCAATCTATTCTCCGAAACAGCCTCAGAAGAAATGTTAAGCTGGAATAGCTTAGAAGCTTGGCAGATCACGCATTTTCTGAACGATCCAACAGAAGATGGCCCATTCAGCTCTTCCACCTTTTGCACAGACGACAAGCTCGTAGCAAAAGAACTCTGTCTAGCTATCACAGAACGTGCCGCACTTCTCGTTGCCGTCAATATAGCCGCAGCGATCATCAAGGGACGTGGCGGACGTTGTGAGGCTACTCCATGCTGCGTCAATGTAGATGGCTCTACATTCCATAAACTTAACGGTTTTAAGGAATCAGTAGAAACAGAGCTCCACGAACTGCTGGACAAACGAAATGTCCATTTCGAACTAGTCCATATCGAAAATGCACCCGTTATCGGTGCCGCAGTTGCAGGACTAGCGTAGACATACTACTATCTGCATGTAGCTAGCCATTGCATGCGGCATTGAGGTCATTGAGCGAAGCCGAAATGCCCTCATGGCGTGACGAAGCCTGAAGCTGAAATGCCCTCAATACGAGACAAAGTCTAAAATACAAACCGCCCTTACTTCTTTTTGCTACCGCCACCACTACCTTTGCCTTTTCTGATGGCAACAGGTGCAGTTGGTTCTGCTGCCTCTTCTGCTTGAGCCTTTTTACGCTGGCGAACAAGCTGAAGAATAGCTATGCCCTGACTAACAGACCAGTATAGAACTAATGCTGATGGCATATTATA
>DAOVUR010000275.1 GCA_030632465.1 bacterium
AACAATGGACTATATCCTAGACGGACTAATTACCATTGATACACGCGGAAATATAACTGGTGCGAACGCTGCCGCCCTCAATATTTCTGGTAGCCAAGACATTAATAAACAGCCTCTCATTAAAGTTTTTAGCTGTCTATCTCCCGATGACATAAAACTACTTACCAATAAAAAAGATCTGAGCGAAATTGAGAAAACCTTTTTTTGTAATAAGAAATTTCGATCACTCAGATTTAGATCACAGCCATCAAAAGGTCTCTCCTTAATCCTAATAAGTGATGTGACATTTGTGCAGGAACAGAAAGATCAACGTCGCCAAGAGACACAACTACAACTAATTGGAGAAATAGCAAAAGGTGTCGCAAATGATTTTGACAATCTACTCTGCGGGATCTCTGCTGACGCTACAATCCTTCGTAAATTTTCACCTAACACCCCCGAACTACAAACTTCGGCAGAGAGAATTTCATCGTCAGCAGAAAAAGGCACTCTTCTTGCCAGAAAACTGAACGACCTAGCCAACTCTTCATCACCCACCAACTCTTCACGCCTACCAAACACATATGTTCAAACAGCAATAGACAAACTACAAACAGTGCTGTCTGAAGAGTGGAACATCATCAGAAATATTGATCCACTTTTACCAACTTCATTAACTGGCTCAAAACTTGAACAAGTAGTTCTTAACTTAGGAATAATTGTTACTGATAGCCTGGGACAGCCAGGAACTCTTTTTGTTACTGCGCAAACGCTTCCTGATGACGCGCCAGAACCACTGAAGGAAAGATGCTCTTGTATTATAACAATCTGCGCCTCCGAAAATAGAACAGGTCCACTACAAAACAGCGTGACCACAACTACAGAGAATGATCACCAGGGCGTACTACTATCAATTATTCGCTCGCTTATAATGGAAGCAGGTGGCTCGCTAGAATCATCTAATATTATTAATCGTCAATATACATTCACCATCGCCCTAGCTCACGGACAAGAGTCAAAAAACGAAAATACCATCTCCGTGCTACCCAAAGAACTTGCTCAACATATTGCAACCCGTTCAGTGCTACTAGCAACTGCCGACATGAAACATAGTCAACTTCAGGATAGCCTACTCTCGTATGGGGCGAAGATAACAGAAATAGATAATATCATTGCTCTCCTAGTGGAGTTGGATAAAAGCAAAAGTGACTTTAGCACCTTAATATTCGATGATCAACTAGCTGAACGTGAAACTGAAACCATCCTGAAAACTATCACAAAATTACGCCCAGACATGGTAATAATAGTTCTTGCAGAAGATGCCAATAAACACGTCCACAACAGTTCAGCAAATATCATGTTTATTACTGAAAGCGCCACTACAGATGAAATAATCATGGGAATGATTGAAACAGAAAAAGCTGTAGAAGCTTAGGCTATAGACTGTAAAAACACATTATCGATCAACCGCGTTTCCCCTACTCGCACAGCAACTGCTAATAACGTATCATCACCTGCTTTTTCAACCGGCTCCATAGTTTGCCACGAAACAAACTCTACGTAATCAATTTCCACACCATCCCCCAGCAACACTGGCTCTACCGTTTTTCGTAAAACCAGCACATCAGTAATACCTTCGGCATAGAGCAACTTAGCCTTTTGTAGAGACTCATATATTACAGGAGCCCATGCGCGCTGCTCAGCTGTTAAATATAGATTCCTCGAACTTAATGCCAAGCCATCCGTATCGCGAACAGTCGGCACCACACTCATCTCAACATCATAATCAAAATCGATAATCATCTGCTCAATCACACGCACTTGTTGTGCATCTTTTTGACCAAAGAAAACAATGTCAGGCTGTACAATATTAAAGAGTTTCGCAACAACAGTTAACACACCACTAAAGTGTCCATCCCTTGCTCTGCCACATAAATTACGTGATAATACTGATTCATCAATCATAACACTGTGCCCTGGCTGATACATCTCATCTACTGCTGGTGCAAATATAATATCTACCCCCACAGATTCACATAATGCAGAATCACGTTGTAAATCACGTTGATACTTCTCGAAATCTTCAGCAGGACCAAACTGAGTAGGATTAACAAAAATACTTACCACAGTAATATCAGCATTTTGTAGCGATGCACGAACCAACGAAAGGTGTCCTTCATGCAAAGCACCCATTGTAGGCACAAAACCAATACGCTGCCCCTTGAGCTTTGCATTCTTAAGAAATGCTCGAATATCTACTATAGTGGAAAAAATCTTCATATAATTATTAGCAATCTCAGCAATCATACTGATTAAGACTAGATTTAACCGCATCAACAAGCTCATCGGGACTAATAGGCTTGGGCAGATAGCCAGAGCGAGGATCATTATTGAGAACTTTTTTCATTTTATCCGAAGGAGCAAAACCAGTGCAAAAAATAACCGACGGCATACGCCAACTCTTCAGACCACATAACTGCTGAATTTCATTGT
>DAOVUR010000274.1 GCA_030632465.1 bacterium
GCAGTCTGGGTTTACGTTGGTTGAGGTTTTGATGGTTGTTGCTATTCTTGGTCTTTTGGCTGGTGTTGTGGCTGCTAAATTTAGTGGTCATGGTAAGGCTTCACGAATTAAGACGACACGTGCAAGTATTGCTGCAATTGAGACTGCTCTTGATATGTATGAAGTTGATACTGGGCGTTTGCCTTCTAATTTATCTGGTCTTTTCAAGAGCGATGGTGCAGCCAACTGGAGTGGACCATATCTGAAAAAAGATATGCCTGCTGATTCTTGGGGGACTCCTTTTGGCTATTCTGCATCGGACAATGGTTATACAATCACTTCTGGTGGACCTGATATGGCTATTGGTGGCTCGGACGATATTACTAACTAGAGGGTATCCGAAAAAGTATAGCGCTAATTGATATTATATGATTATTGTTTGTACTGAATACTGATAGCTGATAACTGACAACTTTTTCGCAAAGCTATATGCGGGCATCTATTGGTTTGTTATATGAGTCGTAATTATAAAAATAAGTTTGGGTTTACCCTGATTGAGATGCTGATGGTATTGGCGTTGATAGGCATCATCACCGCGATCACGGTTCCGCAGTTTGTTAATTCCATGCGCGGTAATCGTCTTAGAGTTGCTGTGCGCTCTGTTGTTATGGCTGGGCGTTATGCGCGTAGCATGGCGGTTATGAGGCAGACGGATATTGTGTTATCAATTAATATTGATGACGGACTTATTATTGTTGAGCAGGTATCTGTGGCTGATGCAGTGGAAACGCCTGATCTGGATGCGGTGGACGATTATGATTCTGAAGATTCTGGTATACCTGTGAAGGTTATGAAGCGTACCGAGCTGCTTTCGCGTAAGCTGGAAGATGTTGCATTTGTATATGTTGAGATTGATGATGATACGATAAGTGCCAAGACCTGTTCGATTGTCTATTCTAGTAATGGACGATGTACGCCGTATAGTGTGAAGGTGAGCGATGCGCAGGGTAAGAGTGTGGTGGTGGATGTTGATGCACTTTCTTCGGCTAGCACAGCTGAATGATGAAGTCTGAATGATGAACGATGAACTGAAAAAACAAACAATGAATAGCCAGTATTTAGCGAAAAAAACTAGTGATGGCATGACTCTGATTGAGGTTATGTTGGCGGTGGCTATTCTTGGGTTTTCATTTACGGTTTTATTGACGGCGGCATCACGCTGTATTGTGGCTATTAAGCAGGCACAGATATATCAGCAGGCACAATGGACGCTGGCTATGGCTGAGGCTGAATATCCGTTACTTAAGACGAATGATATTGCGAATCTTAATGTGGGGCCGGAGACGTATGATAATGGTCTGACGTATACGCGCGAAGTTGAGGAGGATGAGGATGAGGATGGATTGCATGTTGTCCGGGCAAGAGTGACTTGGTCTAAACGCGGTAAGGAACGTTTTGAGGAGGCGGTGTTTTATATATTCAAGCCGATAGAAGATGAAGAATAAATATAAATTTAATGATGCAGCAAGTTGCGGGATATTAAGCTCTCGGCTTCAAAATAAAAAAATCCAGCACGTTCAAGAACCAGCATCAAAAGTTCATTGTTCATCGTTCATTGTTCATCGTTCAGTTGGTTTTACTCTGCTTGAGCTTATGTTGGCTGTGACGATTCTTTCGCTTGTTACGACAGTTACGTATATGACATTTTCGACTGTTATTAAGGCGTGGCAACGTGGTGCTCAGTTGACTGAAGCATTACATCATGGAGATTTTGTAGTGGAGCAACTTGTGGCAGGGTTACGTTCTGCGTATTATCCGGAATCGAAACAGAAGGACTCGAAGTATGGCTTTTGGCAGGATGATGATGGTGATGATGAAAGTGCGGCAGATGAAATAAGTTGGGTGGCAATTGGATCGGCATTGATCGGCAAGGAGAACGTCTATTTTGGTAGTCCTCATAGAGTTAAGGTGACGGTTGAGGAGGATGAGGAGGGGCGCTCTGCTGTGGCTGTTAGGTCGTGGCGTGTTAAAGGTCAGGATGAAGATTTTGAGCCTGAAGATGTGGAACCTGTTTTTTTGGCAACGAAGATTATGGGAATGAACTGCCGTACTGCCTATCAGATGGAGGAAGATGAGCTTGATTGGTTGGATGAATGGGAAGAGACTAATAAGGTTCCTAAGTATGTAGAGGTAACACTATTTATGGAGCCACTAGGCGAGTATGAGGATGCAATAGAGATCAAGCGCTTAATAAAGATAAGTGCTGGTGATCTCTGTTGGGGTGCAGATATTAAGAAAAAAGTGAATAATGAATAGAGAGAACAGGAAATTTATGGAAGGTGATCAGCGGCGTGATGCGTCTGCTTTGATTATTGTGCTGTGGGTTGTTGGTTTGTTATCGATGCTTATAGGATCATTTGCCTTTGATGCGCATGTGGAGTCGCGTATCACGTCATACTATCGTAAACGCACTAAGGCTGAGTCTCTTGCTAAGTCTGGCATTGAGATTGCCGAGA
>DAOVUR010000117.1 GCA_030632465.1 bacterium
AAGAAGTATTTACTATGAAGTGCATGAAGAAAATTGTTTAACATGGATTAACAGGATGATCAGGATTGCTGATGTGCTGTGCTGTGCGTATTGAAAAGATTTTTGAATGGATGGTAATTAAGGGGTAAAACGAAAGGGAAGTATTCACCATGAAGTGCGTGAAGAACATGAAGAGGAATGTGGTGCGCTATGGAGAAGAAAGATTACTACGAAATACGCGAAGGGCGCGGAACTATGCGCTATAGGAAGTGAGTGGTATTTAGGTGGTAGATCAGCACTCCGACTTGTCACAGCGTAGCCGAAGGCGAAGACGGATGCTGATTAGAACAGCTATGGAAAGCTGTTTTACTGGGTAGTTCTGGGGCAGTATCATCAAAATAACTTAGAGATTGTTTATCCGCATATTTTACGAATGAAGGCTACTCTACGGTAATGCCATTACACATTGTTGTCTTTTATTTTTTTAATTGTTTCTAATGGCACATGACAGCGTTTGGCCCAGCTATCAAGATCTAGGTTGGAGAGCTTGACGGTTGGTTCATTTTCTACTACCTGGATTACCTCATCCCAAAGGTTTCCAAATGTAGTGCGGTCTTCAGGGGTAAGCTTGGCTACCCACGGTGGTAACTGACTGTTTACTGCTGTTTTGGATAATGGGTATTCATGATATTTCATTAGGTCATTCCACATCACTGTACCTGGTTGTCCCCACAGTAATTCGTGTTGTACAAGTTGCTTAAAAAGACTGTCGCGTATCTCGCGGTATTCTTCTGGCACACCATTGAGGAGTAGGTTTTGCTGTTCATGAGGATCTTTATTTAGGTCAAAGAGGGCTTCCCATCCGCCTCTGAAAGCAAATATAAATTTATATTCAGAATTTTGTAAGCTGATCCAGCGCTGAGGCCCCTCACCGTTTTCTATATATTGAATGGTGCGGTCACGGCCATGATCAGGATTAAGTAGAGATGATCCGGGTAGCTTTATCGTTCCAGGGTATTGTACACCTGCAGCATCCAGGAAAGTGGGTAAGATATCATTAAGATCAACAAAATGTCTGTTGTTAATTGTATCGGGTTTGACTTTGCCTGGGTAGCGCATTATGAAAGGGATATGGCTGGCGCCTTCATAAGGGGCTGACTTTTGCAGGCAATCAAGATCACCAAGCATCTCGCCATGATCACTGGTAAAGATGATTAAAGTATTTTCTTTGAGATTAAGGTCATCTAGTCGGTCTAGGAGCCGCCCTATTTGTTCGTCAACAAATGATACTGATGCGTAGTATTGTTCACGATGTCGTTGCATGCGTTCTGGGTCGTTATAGATAAACCCTTCTCCAAGGCCGTGTGAGTTTCTCTTGGTTGGTAGTAGGTCTGAACGATCTTCTTTGCCGTTAATCCTCTTTACACGTTCTGGTAGAGGTTTGTTTAAGTAGAGATCGGCCAGCCTTGCAGGATTATTTTGTGGTGGGTGCGGCATTATCCATGATGATTTCAAAAAGAAAGGGCGATCTTCTTTTGATGCTCTTTCAAGGAAGTTTATTGAACGATCTGCAACCCATTTTGTTCCATGATACTCTTCGGGCGTAATTGATTGTTGAGGTTGGTGGTATAGTAGATGCCTAACACCATGTTGATGCATGGTTTTGCATCCTACAGATTTTAAGTACATTAGGTAGTCATCATCTTCTTGATAAACTGGAGTTTCTTCCATAAGTTCCATGCGGTTAAAGCCGTGATGTTCACGCATTGGTTTGAAATGCATTTTACCAACGGCATGAGTGAGGTAGTTTGCATCTGAAAGAATTTGCGGCAGGCATGGAATTTCTGCTGGTAGTGGGGTTGCGGAGTTAGAGAAATGGCCGTGGTATTTTGCCGGCAGTCCAGTTATTATGTTGTAGCGTGCAGGAATACAGACAGGATTTGGAGTGTATCCACGATCAAAGCGTACTCCTTCTGAGCAAAGTCGGTCTAGATTTGGGGTTTTTAATGAATTACGAATTGTTGAATTAGCATGTGTGCATGCTATGGAGTCATAGCGTTGTTGGTCGGTGATCAGTAGTATTAGATTTGGTTTTGACATTGTGTTTTTCCTTATTGGGTAATATATTTTATTAAGATTATTTCGAAGAGTGGGCGTCGAGGTAGTATTTATAGTTGATTTAAGTGCCTTTTGCAAATTGTCCGAAAGTTTTACGGAAGTCGTCATCTATAAGAGCTCTGTGCAGTTCTTTGTCTTCTTCTTGGTCGGAGCATGATTCGCAGGGAGTGAACTTGCCGCTTTCGTCAACAGTGCTACCGCAACCGCCATGCATGGGAGTCTTCTTTAGAATTAGGCCTATGGACATGCCTAAGATCGCAATCCCTAAAAAAAGAGCTGTGATGGCGATCATAATCAGTATTGAAATCATTTTGATAATATCCTAATATATGTATAGACAAAAAGGAGAACAAGTAATGAACATAGCAGATGATTTGATTAAGGACAAGAATAGAGAGCTGGTAAGTGTTGATGAGAATACGACTGTTGCTGATGCGATTGCTTTGATGACTAGGCAGCGGGTAGGAGCTGTTCTTGTAAGGAAAGATGATGAGATTGTGGGGATATGGACTGAGCGTGATCTTCTTTATTGTATGGCTGCATCTGGGCCGGAGTGTCTACAGAAAACTGCAGGTGCTTGTATGAGTAATGATCTGAAATATTGCGAATGGAATGATTCTGTATATAAGTTGATGGATATGTTTCTTGGATTACGATTGCGCCATCTGCTGGTTAAGAAGGATGGTGAGTTTATTGGGCTTATATCGTCAGGTGATGTTATGAAGGCTACGATCCGAGAAAAGAATATGGAGCTATCGCAACTTAATGCTTCTACTAGCTGGGACTATTATGAGGAGTGGGGGACTGCTTAAAGGAACGATGAAGTTTGAACGATGAACGATGAATGATGAAGTTTGAAGGAAGGAAGATTACTACGAAATACGCGAAGGGCGCGAAACTGTGCGCTATGGGAAAGATTTGGCTGGGATACACGGAAAACTGCTCGATGGTACTGCTCTACCGAAAAAAATAACCACAGATTTCACAGATAAACACGGATATAAAACTATTCACTGTTCACTATTAGTTATTCACTGAGTTTACGGTGTGGCGGTATGAGTTTGTTGCCCGTAGTTTGAAGCCAGCTTTTTTGTAAAGGGCGTTGGCGGCTTTACGAGTTGGTCTTGATGTTAGATCAATGGTGTTGGCACCAAGTTTCTCGGCTAAAGCTATAGCTGACTCTGTGAGTAGGCGTCCAATTCCTTTGCCACGTACTTTGCTATCAACTACTACATCTTCTATCCATGCTTTTTTGCCGGTAACTGTCTGTTCGATTATTAGCATAAGGCAGCCGTGAAACTCATTGTTCTTGGTGGCTAGCAGTAGGTGCGAGGTTGGTGATGAAACTATCTGTTGCAAGTCTGGCTTGGTCAGTAGCTGTGCTGCGTCTGATAGTTGCGGCAGTAGTCCGTTAATAGCTGATAAGAGCTCATCTTTATATTCGGTGATTTCGATTATTTTCATGGTGATGATTGTTATCTGGTTTAATGACTACGCCGCCCTCTGTGTTACTCTTCTTGTATGACTTTGTAGAAGAATGGTGTGTTGTAGGCAGCATTTGTTATTACCACTGTGTTTGTTGGTGGTGTAGCAAAGATGTTGGTTATGATAGGTGTGAAGCCATCCATTAGATCGGTTGCTTCTTCTATGGTGTAGTAGGCGTTTGAGTTGCTACGCCATATTATTGATATCTCGTTGCTCCTGTTAGGTAATGAATAGCCGCCGCTAAATGCGAATGCGTCTCCGGCTTGATCGGGGTTACTGCCTGTACGGTACTCTGTCCAGTTTGATGCGCCGTCACCATCGTCGTCGGCGTTAGCGTCTGATGGATCGTTGGGGTCGAGTCCGTTGGCTATTTCCCAGTCGTCATTCATGCCGTCATCATCAACATCACCATCATCAGGAACCAGTACAATTTTCCAGTCGTATAGTGTGCCGCCCTCGTAATCTTCAGGGAATAGGTCTTCAATTTCTAGTGTCCATGTACCTTCGCTGAATCCTCCGGTGAATACATTCATAGTTAGATTTGCAGTTGTGTATTCGCCTGCAAAAGGTTCTATGCTGGCATTGATGTTGGTTCCTGCATCATCATCTATCACGCAGTATTGATTGCTAACGCCAACCCACCAGTCTGGATGGTTATCATTTGTGGATCCCATAGCTTCATTTTCGGACCATAATTCGGCATTGCTGTCTTCTGGTGAGATTAGTCTTAGCTCAAGGTTTTCTGGCCAAGAGTGTTGCATAAGTAGTTCGACGCTAACTTTATGGATATCGAATGAGTCATCAATATCAATGGTATAGCGATTTAGCCCATTGCTGATCTGATGCTCGGTGTCCGCGGTATATTCTTGTTCGGTCATGAAGTCCCATGTTGCCTG
Source organism: bacterium (assembly GCA_030632465.1). Lineage (GTDB taxonomy): Bacteria > Verrucomicrobiota > Kiritimatiellia > UBA8416 > CAMZLY01 > CAMZLY01. The sequence goes on from DAOVUR010000117.1 coordinate 4,479, forward strand.
TACGGGAACGGAGAAAGGAATAATGCCAGCATTACCTGTGATTGATATTCGGTCTAAGCCAGGTATACCTATTTCGTCTTCAAGTTCAAGTATGGCTACGGTGTTGGAGACCATAGGGTTATACATGGTTAATACATTTGTTGAGCCACCTACATGTGGTCCGCGTGTTACTTCTGCGGAGACCAAGATGTTTGATGCGATAACATTGTTGGTTTGAATTTGTACTACAAAGAATGCCATACCGAGCGTTGCATTAGTTGATATTTCTGGCATTACTGTGCAGATTGGTGGGCCCGGATTAATATTGGTTGTTTCCACGTTTATTGTATTGGTTGTTTCGTTTATATCGGCATCAGAGAATACTTCAGCGGTATTAGTGATTATGCCTGATTCGAGCGGCCTTACAAAAAGAGTGATATCAGCATTCGAACTACTGGTCATGGTTCCGACATTCCATGTGAGGTGTTGTCCATCATTTGTTGATAATGTTCCTTGTGACGGGATGTAACTCTCTAGGATTGTATTTGGTGGTAAGCTGTTGCTTACAACTGTATTGACGGCATCTTCAGCGCCATCGTTATAAATATGTATGTAGTATTCGATTGTTCCGTAGCGGTTAATGGTAGGAACGATATCCCAGCCTTCAATACCGAGCGTTACATAGACGGGTGGTGGAGGTGTGTTTGTTACGGTCATGTCGTGTGTGTCTTGGTTGTTGCCTGTTGAGATGTCGGTTGAGTCATAAATGGTGCTGGTTAATGTTTTTACGCCTGTATTGGTTGGCGTAATGCTTACAAGCAGGTTGGCGGTATTGTTTGGCCACAAAGAGCCGTTATCTCCAGGTTCCCATGTTAGAATACGACCGTTTAGGGTGTTCGTTCCGCGCGACCAGTCTACGACAAAAGTTGAACCTTCAGGTAGCATATTTGTGACAATGGAGTTATGTGCTACTGATGGGCCGGCATTACTTACGATAACTTCTAATGTGTATGGACCATCATCGATATTTCGTGCATGGTCCATTCCTTCATCATTGATCCAGATCAATAGATCGGTTACCAGTTCGAAGCCTTGCGGTAATGTGTCTGAGTTATTGCTGTTGTTTGGGTCGAGTGTTCCGCTGTTGTTGTAGTATGCGTCTGTGCCGGTTGTGGCGTAGTTGAGGTTTGTCTCTGTAGTGTTGATTGTTACGGTGACAGTCATGGTTAAAGTCTGTCCGCTATTGATAGTGCCGGGAATCCAGACGATGATCCAGTCGTCATCATTAACAGTTCCTTGAGTGGCAGACGATGATACTGTTGCAAGGTTATACTGTCCGTTAGGTGGCAGGAACTGCACTTCGCATGCGTCATCGGAATGAATCTGTTCTGGGCCGTTATTTATGGCATCTACGTAGTATGTGACGGACTGTCCATTTGTGACAACACTTGAGTTGGATCTTATATCGACTGCTAAATCAGCTGAGTTTGTAACGGCATGCGCGAAAACGGCACACAAACAGATAGTAAGAATTGTGGTCAATAGTTTCATGAGAATCCCCTGTTTTTGGTTAATAGTTAATAATTACATACAATAGTACAGTAATATGGTGTGGTATCCAAGGTTTTTTAAAGGAATTGACCAGAATTGGAGATGTGATTGCAGGTATATATATCGGGTCTG
>DAOVUR010000163.1 GCA_030632465.1 bacterium
ACTAAAGAAATGTACGGTGCACTCATCGCGCTAATATTCATCTGCCTCGCGGCAACCAAAGGATTCATCTGGCTTAACGAACAGAATCCCACAAAAACAGCACTACTCAAACATGTAACTATCATCATGATAATCATCGGAGCATTTTCCATTATTATTCAACGCTCCATAACCGCCACACCACGCCGAATACGAGCTGCCGCGCTATTCCTAGAACAGTACGATCCAGATGGGCCATTCCAAATCAAAAGCAGTAAATGGCGCACCAAAATCCAAGGCTACGTATCTGGTTGCCCACGTTTTGCAATAAAAAGAACCGGCAACATAGAAGCACACATTAATCGGCCACCAACACTTTCCGGATCACCAGCAAAAACATTAGCAGCATGGACATCATACAGCCGCCACATCATCAGCGTCTCCGGCTTCAGCACCTCTTATTACGGCAAGAACCCACGCCACTACACCATACAAATTGACCAGATCAATCAGCCACCAAATAGCACCAGTATATACGCCAAAGATGGCATTGAAATCTTCATACCAATAAATCAACATATCCCCGCTAGCAACAAAACATTAACGCACCCCATTACCCTAGCCCGAGAAGCGGAGAGTGAAAAATGAAAAATCTAGCTCTGCTAATTATCATCTCAGTCATACTCCTGCTACTTACTCTAGCCGGTGGCATATACCCATGGACAACATGGATATGCGCAATCGTGCTCTGTGTAACTTATCTTATAATATCAATACCCCTTAAGAATAAGCTCATCCTCACGTCCCCCGCAACTAAGCGATACAAACTAATAGAACTATGCTTCCTAGCTTCGTTGCTCTTCCTCATGATAATGCAACATCCTATGCCGCTACCATTCACACGCATAACGGGCGCCGAACGTTTTCAACAAAACAAAACCGCCGCCGAACTACTAGACAAAGGTAGCGATATACTCGCAACTCAAACAGGTGCCAAAAGAGCGACACACCATCGCGCATTCACCATGACCCGTAACCGCGCGGGCACTATGCGTAACACAATACTACTTATCGCAATCTTCGTAACCATTCTGGTGACATCAACTCTTGTCGGTAAACAACGACAACTCCTACTGGCATTTCTATGCCTGCTCGGCGGAACCCTGGCTATTGCCGGATATATCGCACTACGCATCATACCTCAAGGTGACACAATCTGGTGGATACACAAAATCCCACACAACCTACCAGGCCCAGTCTTATGCTTTATCAACCGCAATCATTTCGCTGGCTACCTAGCAATGTTATGCCCAGCAGCACTAGCACTCTTCTTCTATAACGCAAAAAGCAAGCGCCCATTAAGCGCCATATTAAACCTAGCTACCTTCGCCGTAATTTCCTTAACCATAGCGCTAACTATGTCACGTGGCGCAGTAGTATCATACGGCGCCGGCATGCTCATACTGCTGCTAGTCTACCTTACACATCGAAGATGGATCCCAGCTGCCATAATGATCTTTCTCGGTCTTGCGGTCATAGTCTCTATAACTGTTATAAACAATCAACAATTCAACGATCGCATGTCCACTCTACGTGCACCTCTAGAAAAAGGCAATTTTGACGAACGTATTGACGAATGGAAAACTTGCGGAACAATATGGAAAACATACCCGATATTCGGTGCTGGCCCAGATGCGTACCGCATGGTCTTCCCACAACACAGAACTACCTCACGACGAGAATACGCCACTCATGCAGAGAATGAATATCTGCAACTGATTGCCGACACCGGAATCGTAGGAATCCTAATCACACTCACCACACTACTAACACTGATCATATACATAAGGCGCAGCAAAAGTGACGGCAGTGCAGCCTACAACAACGCACTTTTTCCCGCAGCCATTAGCGCCATAGCCGTAGCCACCACACACGCATGCTTCGACTTCGCACCGCATCTACCACTATACGGGATCACTGCTGCAATCTTTATAGGGCTACTTTTACATGCACCCGACCCCAACAGACCACAACAAACAGTAAACTCCGACACCCTACTGAAAAGGCTGCAGCAGACTAACCTACCATGGATAGTTATATTCGCACTCTTAATACTGCTAACACTCACATGGAACCTAAAATCTATGCGGCAACTTGATTCACCACGCCACATGTTACGCCTCGACAAACAAAAACTAGCTAAAGCTGTAGTATGGGCGCCCAGCTCATGGAACACATGGTTCTCGCTCGGCACTGCCTGTAGCCGTAGCGACGACCAAGAAACAGCTAAATTTGGCGAAAGATGCTTAACACGCGCTACCGAACTAGATCCAAACAACTATATCCTATGGCTAGAAACAGGTAAACTACGCCATAAACTAAATATGACAGCAGAAGCAAAGGTTGCATTTGACAGGGCAAAAGAGTTAAGATTCTGGGTAAACATACCCAAACAATACGAAAACAGTAGTTACCTATCTCCGAGAGGTAACAGCCATGATACAGATAAAAACTGACAACTGATAACTAAAAACTAACAACTTAAATAATTATGAATCAGATACTACTAGGCACATCAATACCATTTGCGATTATATGCATCTGGTACGCAATCAAGAAGTTCCGTGCCAGCATCTTAATGTTAATCATGACACCTTTTTGGCTCGCACTAGGTGCAGTATGGGCAATCCTACCAGACATACCTAGAATCTTAGGGCTTCACGACCTCTACTGGCGCATGGCAACCGACCCACGTACAGATATATTCTTCTGGCACTACACAATCGATAAGACAGAAACGGACTCATCGCTCTACCATGTAGGACTACTGCTGATCGGGATACTCCTAATTGCGGCAGCATGGCGAGAACTAAAATTGCGGGAGGCAGAATAGATGGCACACTCCGCAATACATTTTTCTATCGGCATGATTGCCGGATCAATTGCAACATTTCCAGTAGTAGTTACTGCGTGGCGAGCCAACACAAAGCTAGCCAAAAAAATCAGTCGCTGGCTGATCATATCGTATGCCGCAGGTATATATGCCATAACACCTAGCCTGCTCAGTTGGATAGGTCTCTCAGAAAAGTTTTGTCAAGGCTGGTGGATGAACATATTTCTGCTCCACCCGCTAATCAACAAACTAGAGACAACTGGACGTCTAATACCAGCAACAATAGCTGTCTTCCTCTGCTTCGTCATACCATACCTAATGATATTAGCCGCCCTCTTCAAGCAACATAAGAAACCACGAAACACACAAAAAACACGAAACTTTCTATAAAGCTAACCTAGTTATACCAACCTTAGGATAATTACCAAAATTAACGAGTAATCCTAGCCGCATCTTGGTTGCTTTTAAATAATTTATCACCTGTGCTTTATGTTCTGGCGCTATATTTCTCACCGCCTTAAGCTCTATAATAATCTGTCCGTAACAAATCAAGTCAGGCTTATAGGTTTGACGAAGTTCCTCGCCTTTATAAAGCAATTTCACTTCTTTTTGTGGAATATATGGTATATCTCGCTTTGCTAACTCTTTTTCTAAGCACTCCTGATAAACAGATTCCAAAAAACCACACCCCATCTCCCTATACACATCAAAGATTGCTCCCTGAATAGCATAACATTCATCCTTAAAAATAATTTTTTCTTGAATCATGTCATGCTATTTTCGTGGTTTTCGTGTGTTTCGTGGTTACCAATAGTCACGCTATGCCTTTCCTACATCCCTAAAATTACTTTTAGTTCCCTAGTAATAGGCTCAAGGTCGAGATTAGCATCTACAGTAGCAAGAACATTACGTTCTTCATAAAAAGAGATCAGTGGTGCTGTCTGATTACGATAGACAACCAAACGGTTAGCAATAGCTTCTGGCTGATCATCATCACGCTGAAGCAGTTCTTCCGGCGCCATATCAGCAGGCACAGCAGGGATTCCTTCAGGATTAACGTTATATATTTTTCCAGAAGCCTTATGAATACGACGTCCAGAAAGACGGCGAATAATAACATCATCTTTTAGATCAAAGTTGATAACCTTATCAATCCTCACATTAGCAGCTTCAAGCGCTTCAGCTTGTGGAATCGTTCTTGGAAATCCATCAAGGATAAATCCATCATGGCAATCATCCTTAGCAATGCGTTCCTGCAACAGACCGATAACCAAACCATCAGGCACCAATTCACCAGCATCCATATACCCTTTAGCCTCTACACCAAGTTCACTGCCAGCAGAAACAGCATCACGAAGCAGATCACCAGTAGAAATCTGAGGAATATGTACATCTTCAATAAAACGTTGCGAAACAGTACCCTTACCAGCCCCTGGAGGTCCTAAAAAGATTAGATTCATTATATAGCCTTTTGTTTATTTATATTTACACATTAAGTTTATTAGTCGCGCATAATGCCACGCATCACCTACTACGTCAATGATGTAAACAAAGAAAAGATAGCCACCATTAAGTAAAAACATACCAATGGCAATAAAAAAGGCGGGAAGGTCTCAGACCATTCCCGCCCTACAATAAAACGAATTTATACCGCTACAGGCTGTTCACCCTGCACTGCCTGATATTAAGCACCGCTAAAAGCAAGCATAGGATAGAAGATTATAGGTAAGAAGATCATGCCCAAAGCATACCCAACACCTTTACCAAAATTTGTTGCAATACCAACTAGCATCATGATCTGAACTACAATGTTAACAACAGGAATAAACATAAGCAGCAACCACCACCCAGGTTTACCTGCAATTGTAAGCATTACATACACGTTGTATATCGGAACAATTGACGCCCAAC
>DAOVUR010000111.1 GCA_030632465.1 bacterium
CATATTAGGCTTGTGACGATCTTTGTGGCTGTTGATTTAGAGTTGATTATTACGGCAGTTGCCATTGCGCCAGCAACTGCTAGGAATGAAGGTAAAAGACAGAATATCTTCGCTGTTTGTCTGATCATTTTGTAGGGAGGGATAAACCTACGTCCAAGTTTTATTGCAAAACCATCAAAAGGGTCATTTGTACCAAGTGCTAGTAATATTATACTAATAATGGATAGTATGAGTATGGTTAGGAGTAGCCATACCTTCAAAACGTCTTTCTTTTTTCTGACTAGTTGCCATGATAAAGAGATATAGCCTGCAATAATAGTAATGCTAACTATATAGCCTACATATATGAGGCCTCGTGACAGTTCTGCTTGGGTGAATAGTTCTATAACGCGTGGTGAAAAGGTTGCAACTTCAAATAGATCCCAGCCGTTAGCCATGGTAGCATCGGCAAGTTCAGCTGCAGTTGATCTACTTAGTAGGTATGAACAGAAAACCAGAATAATTGTTGGAGATAGGGCTATTGCAATCTTTTGGTAGCTTGCAAGGCGTTTTTCATTATTTGGACTTTCGCTAATGATAAAAGCAATGATACACCAAATTGGTATTACTAGAACTGCAAAGAAAAATACGTGTAGGTCGCTGCAGTAAGCAAAAATGACTGCGATACCAGCCATAAGACCACCAGTCCACTTTTTGTCTCTAACGGCAATATCAAGACCTAGCAATAACATGGGGACCAGTGCCATTGCGAAGCCTGTGGGACTGCCGCCCAGTAATGTTATCCATCTGTAAGGTAAAAGAATACTTACAATGGCGATTCCGCTTGCCCATGATTTTTTAGGCACGTATCGTGCAGTTAGGTGCCATGTAAAAAACAGAGTGCACAGTAATGATATGAAACCGGTCATATTCCAACCAAGCGCTGCGCTGCCTATTCCTGCGAATAGAGTGTATATTAAGGAAAACGGAACGTAGTAGGGGCCAGGCTCATAACGATCCTCATCATTGCCGGTATTGAATTCGTATAGATTATAAAAAAGAGGTGTCTTGCCAGTTACCATACTGTCGGCAAGTTCGAAGTGGTATAAGAGTTGTAGATGATCGCCAGGTATCATGTAGCGGATATCAGTAGTCTTAACATTTTGATTACATGCGGGCATTCCTGTTGAAAAATATGCAGGCAGAGGCCATGCAACAAAGAGCCATACAATAAATGTTGCGGCTGTAAGTATTAGAAAGCTATATAATTTTGATATTTTCATTAAAAGACTTTAAATTTTCAACTACGAAATACGCAAAAAGCGCGAAAGTTATTCTTGTTTTTTAGAAAATTGATTAACAAAACGTTCATATTCAATTTTCGGGTGATGTCCGAAGTTTATAAGAAGACCTAGCTCTTTACCTGTTGCTTTTAGGTAGTTAATAACTTGAGACCTATGTGCATCAGTTAAACGTTTTACAGATTTTATTTCAACGATAATCTTGTCAAAGCAGATGAAGTCGGGAATGTAGTTTTGCTTAAGTGTTACTCCCTTATACTCAAGTATTAGCTTCGGTTGTTCTATAAATGGTATTTTCTGCTCTGAAAACTCTAGGGCGAGACATTCTTGGTAAACTGCTTCAAGAAAGCCACTGCCTTTATCTTTATAAACCTCAAAGCAAGCCCCAATAATTTTATAACTTTCTTCTTGAAATACAATTCCCATTTTCGCGCCTTTTGCGTGTTTCGTAGTTTCTTTAATATTTTAATCTGTGTTAATCTGCGGAATCTGTGGATTAGAATGCGTAGCGAAGTCCGAATCCATAACCGGTAGTCTTCATAGGAAAGTGACCATTCATAATTTCATAGTCTCCTGTATCAGTTCTGGTCCTAGTGAAAACAGCATCAGTATCAGCATCAATAATACGCATGTAAAAGTCAAAACTGACACCTCTATAAACCTTAATAGTACAGCCACCGGCAATTACCATGCCGGTTGAGTCTTTGACATCTATAGTTCTTGCGTAGTTCCCTGTAGGACTGGTTGGACTACCAGCCTGTTCCCATTGTGCAGGACTGCTGTAGCCTAGTGCCCACCAGGAATCTTCGTGGAAATCACTGCTGAACATTGCAAAGCCTATTCCGAGATATGGCGCAATAATGAAATTATAGTTTTCGGTGTTTATTTGGAATGGATACCGCCCAAATGCATAGATTACCGGACCAGACATTGATATAGTTCCGTCAGAGTGATGATCATCTGTATCAGTGTATGTCCTAGCGCCAATTTCGTCAGAGGTTAATTCTATACCTATATAAGGGTTAAACATCCAGTCAACAAACAGCTTCAGTGAGGATGTGTTTTCTGCAGTAAGTGTATCTATTGTACCAAGATATCTACCGTTATTATCATCTGCAGGATCTGTAACATTTGAGGAGTCAGTTTTGTCTGGAGATGTAGTTTCATCTAAAGAAAAGCTGGTGATTCTCGCACCCAATTCCAGATGATCTTCAAGATACTGCATAAACTCATTTTTATATGTCATATCGTTAAAGTCTGGGCGTGATACTGTTTGATCAGCCCATGCGAAAGATTCTGCCCAGTCAAATGATTTACTAGACGTGTAAGGCTTTATTTTGCTCTCTTCTTTCTTTGTATATATTTTTTTTGGCTGTTCGTGAATTTTGGCTGGCTGTGATTTAGTTGGTGATGGCATGTGTGATTCTTCGGTTCTTGCCATGGTTGCAATCATAGCAGGTGCTGCAACAACCGCAGGTGCTGCAACAACCGCAGGTGCTGCAACGACGATGGGTGCTACAGCGATGGCAGGTGCAGCTGAGGGGATGTTTTTCGTTATTACTGGTTGAGTTTCTATCTCTAATAAAGTGCCAGCATTACTTATTGGAGCTGATTCTATAAACTTATCTATGTCACCTTCGACTTTTGAACGAACACTACGGACGGGCTTTGATTCATTTATGTCTACCAGCGTAGTGGTAAGGACGTACTGGTTCCCTGTCTGCGTGATCTGCCCATAGATCACGTAATCAGCAACCAAAATGATCCCTGCATTCATAGCGGCTGAAGTAACAGTCGTATATTTTTTTCCGAAATAGTCAGCTTTGAGAAGTTTATCTTTTGTGTTCTCGATAGTTTTGTATTTACCGCTTTGATTGATCTGTTGCTCATAATTAGCGCACATAGCTTCACTGGTTTTTGTTTGTGAGCTGTTCATTCCGCCAAATGGTATTACCGCACAAGTTTTTAGCTCTTCTGCTATGATGGTTAAGGTGAACATGCTTAATGTAAATATAAGTGTTAAGGATAAAACGTTGCATTTTTTCATTTGATAACCTTACTATGGGTTGAGTTGTAAATTTAAAACGCAGTATTATCTGATAATTATCAATTGATATCAAGGCTCTAATTAGTGAATCATATCGATAGCTTCGCAATCAGGTAGATAAATAACTAAAAGTGAATTCGCCTTCGCGCTTCGCGCAGGTATGGAATCAGCTAATTTGAGGCTGATTAGAAGGATGTAAATGGTGCATAATCTATTTAAATTAAAGTCTGAGTTTGCACCAACGGGGCATCAGCCACAGGCTATTGATGCACTTTGTGCTGGTATAGAAAGTGGAGAGCGTTTTCAGACTCTAGAAGGTGTTACTGGTTCTGGCAAGACTTTCACTATGGCCAATGTTATAGAGCGTATTGAAAAACCGACACTTGTTATATCTCACAATAAGACATTAGCGGCGCAACTCTACGGCGAATTAAAATCATTCTTCCCTGAAAATGCTGTTGAATATTTTGTTAGCTATTATGACTACTATCAGCCTGAAGCATATATTCCACAAACAGACACATTTATTGAGAAAGATTCCTCTATAAATAAGGAGATTGAACGATTAAGGCTTTCTACGACGAACTCTTTATTGAGTCGTAGTGATGTTATAATCGTTGCTTCTGTATCATGTATTTATGGGTTGGGATCGCCAGTAGATTATTCTGAGATGTTAGTTAAGGTTGCGCTTAATGATCTTATTGAGCGTGATGAGATGCTGGCGAAGCTGGTGGATATTCAGTATGCCCGTAACGACTATGAGCCTGAGCCAGGAACATTTAGAGTACGTGGTGACACAATAGATATATTTCCTTCATACTCCACAAAAGGGGTTCGTATAGATCTCTTTGGTGATGAAGTAGAGCAGATCCGGCAAATAGATGTGCTAACAGGAAAGACTGAGCTATCGCTAGAAAAAGCGGTGATTTCACCAGCTAAGCATTTTGTTATGCCGCAAGAGAAAATACCGCCTGCCATTAAGCTTATCAAGGCAGAGTTGAAGGAGAGGGTTAAGTGGTTTGAACGTCATGGCAAGCTTATAGAAGCGCAACGTATACAACAGCGCACTATGCTGGACTTGGAGATGTTGAGGGAAATAGGTTTCTGTTCTGGTATCGAAAATTATTCGCGACATCTTAGTGGGCGCGCTGAAGGTGAGACGCCGGCAACACTTATTGACTATTTTCAGGAAGACTTTCTAACAATTATAGATGAATCGCATGTTACCTTGCCGCAGATACGAGGTATGTATAATGGTGATCAGGCGCGAAAAGGAAATCTTATTGAGCATGGATTTAGACTGCCTTCAGCGAGAGATAACCGTCCCATGAACTCTGGTGAATTCATGGAGGCCACTGGACAGATAATATTTACTAGTGCAACACCTGGGCCGTACGAGCGTGAGTTTTCATCTCAGCCAATAGAGCAGGTTATTCGTCCTACAGGTTTACTTGACCCGCCAGTGGAAGTGCGACCGCTTGGAAATCAGATTGATGATTTGATAGAGGAAGTACGAGCCCATGCTGAACGCCGAGAGCGTATCCTGGTAACAACACTTACCAAGCGTACCGCAGAAGATTTATCGCAGTATATGCATGATTGCGGCTTAAAGGTTGAATATTTACATTCGGATATAACAACACTCGATCGTGTTGATATTTTGGCTCGGTTACGTCGTGGAGAGTTCGATTGCCTGGTTGGTATTAACCTGTTGCGTGAAGGGCTTGACCTACCTGAGGTTGCGCTTGTTGCAATTCTGGATGCAGATAAAGAGGGGTTCTTACGGTCAGAAACAGCATTGATTCAGGTTGCTGGACGTGCTGCACGGCATATTGATGGCAAGGTTATTATGTATGCAGATAATATAACTAAATCAATGCAACGTATGCTTGATAAGACAAGTGCTAGGCGTGAAGTTCAGATTGCATATAATGAAAAACATAATATAACTCCTAAAGGTATCACTAAGGCGCATGATGATAGCTTATCGACATATAGTACTTCGGATAAATTGGATCATGAAATCATAAAAGAGTCAGGTGTTGATTATAATGTATATGAGGCAGTCCAGGAGCTTGAAAAAGAGATGCTTGAGGCGGCTGAGGCACTAGAGTTTGAACGTGCCGCCATGCTACGCGATGAGATGCGTGAATTGAAACGAGATATGGATGATGAGAAATAAGTAAGTCGGCATTCCAATGCTGATTAAACAGGCTCGGAGGCCTGTTTTACTGAATGACCATTGAGGTCCCTGAGCGGAGCCGAAGGGCCGACGTTTTAATGCTCTGTAGCTTGCTGCGTCATCAATTGGTGTGTTTTTTCCAGAAATCAGCTGGGCGTTGTCTGTTTTCGAAAGTAGTTCCTAACTCACGTAATGATGGCATATTTTTTGTGACCTTTTGTCCGTTAGTAACTTTTTCCGGACTAAAAATAAGACGTGTTAGTTTTAACTTTTGTAGCGGTGAGATATCAGTAACAAGAGTATCGCCTATATGGAGTCGCTGTAATGTGTTGCAGTTGGAAAGTGCTGTGATATCAATAACTTTAGTTTTATGTAAGGTCAAACTAACTAGGGGGCAGTTGGCGAGAGGAGTTATATCTGCTGTTAAGGTTTCATTTAGCCATAAGAGTTTTAGTGGCATACCTTGAAGTGCAGAGATATCCGAAATATTACAACCTAATGCATTTAGTGTGTCTAATGGTGCGCCATGTAATGGTGTTAAATCTTTAACTTTGGAGTTGCTGAGGTAAAGTTTGGTGAGAGGCATTCCTTTCAGGGGTGATAGGTCAGCAACTAGTGTGTTTTCAAGAAATAGCTGTTCCAATTTCATGCCAGCAAGTGGAGAAATATCTGATATTTTATTTTTACTTAAGTCAACTCCTGTAAGAGTCATTCCTTTTAATGGCGAGATATCAGTTACACCGCAACCTGCTAAATCTATAGCGGATATTTTTCCAGCTTGGTTGTTGCCTGTTTTTACTGCGCCATTATAGTTTGGATTAACCGCTTTGAGAGCACTATTTAATTCAGCCTGAGTTGCTGGCGGTGTGACGGGGGTAGGGGGCTGCTTGCTTTCTTTTGCGCATCCCGCAATAAAAGTGATGCAGGCAATGCTTACTATGGTTTTATTGATTATTATTTTGTTCATTATATTTCCTTTTATTCGTGCAGTTGTGGATTTAATACCCGCAGCTTGCTGCGTTATTAACTGTAGGGCTGGAACGGCTGAGGTACGATG
>DAOVUR010000240.1 GCA_030632465.1 bacterium
ATTGTTGCGATAGCATCTGTCGCACTACTGGCAGTACTCTTCATCTTCTACTTCATTGGCAAAGACGCTATCCCATTCTTCACCTCGGGACATATAAAAGAATTCTTTACTGGTGCCGAATGGTTTCCTTCAGGCGAGCCTGCAGAGTTCGGTGCACTTTCTCTATTTATCGGCAGCATCATGGTTACTATCGGCGCTGCTATCATCGCGGTTCCTCTAGGGATCTCAGCTGCTGTATGCCTCAGCGACGTACTACCTTTTAACGTGCGGCAGATAGCTAAACCTATCATTGAAGTCCTGGCGGCCATACCGTCTGTTGCATACGGCTTCTTCGCTCTAGTTGTCTTGGCTCCATTACTACAGAATAATGGCGGCAAAATTATGGCCATAACTTGGTTCACTATTGCTACACCTTTAATTCTTATTTTCATATTTATTATAAGCGACCTGATAACAGCGAAAATGAAGTCTGATACTCCTAGGCTGACACTACGCGCTGTTATCGGCATCATACTGGGTATCGCCATGTTTTCCGGACTATACCACATAGGCATCATCCTGCAGGGTATTACCATTACTACCGGAACAAATGCTCTTAACGTATCGATAATTCTCGGCATCATGTCACTACCCACAATTGTAAGTGTAGCAGAAGATGCACTTCAAACGGTGGGTCGCGAATTAAGAGAAGGCAGCTTTGCACTTGGCGCAACTCGCGCAGAGACGCTTATTAAGGTCATCATACCCGCAGCAAGTAGCGGTATATATGCCGCCATCTTACTTGGCGTAATGCGCGCATTAGGCGAGACAATGGTGGTATGGATGGCGTCAGGTAATGCAGCACAAGTGCCGCACCCGATATACAACTACTTAGAACCGATAAGAACCATGACCGCAACCATAGCTGGCGATATGGGTGAAGCTGATCATGTAACTGGCTCGGCTCGATTCCATGTCTTGTTCATGCTGGGACTCTGCCTGCTAGCATTCTGTTTTATAACAAACCTTCTAACCGAGCGAATCATCGCAAAGCAAAGAAAAAAGCTTAGGGGCGAATAATGAGACTTTCTACACGTAAACTACTTGATAAAGCTTTTTCCAGTATGGGCATCATTGCCATACTTGTGATGGTGGCTACACTAATTGTTATCCTGACCCCTATCTTTGCCAAAGGCATTACAGCCATCGTCTTTAAAGGTACTGTTGAACATCGTCGTCTACTACACGAACAGTTCCATCGCGGCAGTGATAATGCTATTGCTCGCGAGCTAAATGAAGTACAAGAAGCGCGTCAACCAATATATGACATGGTTGCAACGTACGAGCAGAACATACTTACATCTTATGACTCCATCACTCCTGTCCTCGAAACAGTAAGCAGGCGCGACGACAGCCTTGGCCGTAGAGTTAAACGTCGATTAAAAAAGTTTAATAAGGCCGACAACATTGAAGATAAACAGAAAGCTGTTGAGCAGAGTTATGATTACATTATTGATAGTGATTATGCATCGGAGCTTGTTCAAGAAGCAGCCTCTCTAAAAAGTATACTTGTAAAACAGCAGACACAAGAAACAGCATTTCATGAAGTGAATGAACTATTGCACGAACTACTTGGTCCATTCCCCGGCGAACAGAATCCAGCTCTTATAAGAAAGCAGTATGGCCAGACTCGCTGGGATCGCAGTCAGATAAAACTACATGCACTCTTATATAGCGAAACCTGGGACTACTCCGATTCTTCCGGCATGGGTGTAAAGATAGATACACCACGTGTAGAGTCATTTAAAGATACTGCATTAGAACCTCTCTTTGCTTATCTAGCAGATAATAGTTCAGTAATCCTTAAACCTAAACTCACATTCTATTACGGTTTCTTTATAGACGCCCCAAAAGATAGTCATATCTTTGGTGGTATATTACCAGAGCTATTAGGCACGCTCTACCTAACTCTCGGCGCCATGCTATTCGCCTTCCCTATCGGAATTGTAACCGCGATTTTCTTTACCGAATATGCGGGAGACAATATTGCCGTCAACCTACTCCGCACAAGCGTCAGCACCCTTGCTGGAGTACCAAGTATTGTATTCGGGCTTTTTGGTTTAGCATTCTTTATTAACGCAATACATCTACCGAAAAGCGTGCTGGCCGGTTCACTGACATTATCATTGCTTATTCTACCAACAATTATCAGAGCCTCAGAAGAAGCTATCAGATCAGTACCACAGACTTATAGAGAAGCAGCACTAGCACTTGGCGCGGGCAAGTGGCGTACTATTGTCACCATCATTCTCCCCGCAGCATTACCCGGCATTCTTACCGGAAGCGTCATCAGCATGGGGCGCGCCGCTGGCGAGACAGCTCCTATTATATTTACTGCTGCCGTAAGCGTTGGTAGAGCATTAAAGCCGGCAACCGCTCTTCTTCAACCAACACCAGCACTTTCGTGGAATCTATATAATCTATGTACTGAACATGAAGCTGTTGACGAAATCAGACATGTACAATTCGGCATGGCAGCCACACTTATTCTGGTTGTCCTAATACTAAATAGCATAGCAATTTTCATGCGAGCACGTATTTCAAAGAAGCTGAAAGGGTAATGAAAAATCAGTGAATAATTAATAGTGAAAAGTGAATAATTATTGATATCCATCTTTTTACAGACAATCAGTAAATAAAGAAAAGAAAGAATTATGACGACAACAACAGAAAATAAAGAAAACGATATTAAGTTAGAAAAGCAGTCTGTTGCCAGCGACTCAAAACTCAAAACAACTTGGGATGGTGAGACACATATTGCAGCAAAAGACTTTTCGGTATATTACCGCGAGAATGAAGCTGTCAAAAAAGTATCCATAGATATATTGTCCAAATACGTCACAGCAATTATTGGGCCTAGCGGATGTGGTAAAAGCACATTCCTGAGATCGATCAATCGCATGAATGATCTTATTCCTGGCTGCCACACAAAAGGCGAACTACAGTTTGACGGCCATAATGTATACGGATCCAAAGTTGATGTTGTTAGCCTACGCCAAAGAGTTGGCATGGTATTCCAAAAACCTAATCCATTCCCTAAATCAATATTTGATAACATTGCTTATGGACCACGTCTACACGGAATAACAAACAAATCTGATCTTGAAGGTTTA
>DAOVUR010000213.1 GCA_030632465.1 bacterium
AATAGTCATGCCTTAAGTTTCTTTTACCTCTACCAATTCAATTTTAGTGTCTGTAACTTGTATATAGCATATTGGTGGCTCGGTCCAGGCGCCGGTATTTATGTAACGGATGCCATCTATTGTTTTATCTTCTACAAAGTGGGTGTGCCCGCAGGTTATGGCATCATAGCCGTTCTGTTTGGCGTAGCGTATAGCTTTCTTAATGACATGGCGCGTCAAGACGGCATAGAGGCGCGGATACTTTTTGGCGTAGTGTGCGACATGTACTGATTCTGCACCAAAAAGTTTAATACGCAGATTGTGTAGCATCTTGAAGAATATAATAAAGCCTTTATGCGGCGGCATTACATTATCAAAGTTGTGACCATGCGCTATGTATAACCTCTTGCCAATATGATAAGAATCAGCAAACTCTATTTTTGCAGGATCTTCTAGTTTGTATTTGGAATCATGGTTACCGCGCACCCAGATAACTTTTCGCTTATATGATTCAGCTTTGAGTCGCTCTAATGCTTGTAGGCTAATACCTTCTAAGTCTCTGTGCCAATGGTCTACAACATCACCATTGATGATTAGGCCTGCTTCTGCCGGAAGCTCGTTAAGAAACTTAATAAACTCTTCCGCATTACTGTGAGGCGAACCTAAATGTATATCGCTTACTAGTATAGAAATCATTAGTTATCAATTCACAACATTATTTACATGGATGGACAGGATTGGCAGGATGAAAAAGAAAAAGGTTCGACAATAGGATTCTAAATTATATTTACTAATAAAACTTATCCTTAATTATTCACTATTAGTTATTAATTATTCATTTTTTGGCTTATTGGCAGGGTAACAATCGCGGCTAGCACCCAGGTGATGGCTGGCATCTGTAGGTTAAAGTCACCTAATGAGTGAAATCCCATGCATACGCATGCTAACAATCCGGCAAAGGCAGCGGCAAATAGTGGTTTGTTGGCTACGCGGTCATTTATTTGTGCTTCGGTTGGGAGTTCTTTTCTGAGAACGTTAAACCATAGTCCAAATGGAATAAGAAAGAGTATGAAGCCAACGGATCCATACTCTTCTAGGAGTTGTAGCCAGTCGTTATGCACTTCGTAAGAATGGAAATAGTGATTTGTTAAGGTTGGCCAGATATTATTTTCTATATCGCCATCATCGGTTGCCGCAAAATGGAACCATAAGTTTTCGTGCATGCCGGCGCCGATGCCGACTGTCGGACTACTCTGCCAAGCACGAACTGCTGCACCGTACATTCTGCCACGCGTTGTTTCGTTTAAGCGTTTCTTGACAGAGGTAACTTTTGCAGAGATAGATATTTCTTGTGAGTGAGTGCCGAAGTAGCTTTTAAATCTTTCAACATAGGCGAGATTAGAGATCCCCAATGCGATAATCATCGCAATACCAGCCAGTAGTAGTGCGCCACGTAAATACCATCGTATGATTTTTGGAAGTTGTGTGCCGCCCCATATAATAACAGCTAGCCCCAGTACAATAACAGTTAGTCCTGCGCCACGTGATTTACTAAGTAGAACAGCGGTAATGGCAAGGGCACTCATGGCTATGCCGGCAATTTTCCAGCCGCGTGATGAGCGTAGATCGAGAATTAGTGGTAGTGCTAGGCATAAACCAAGTTCCATGATGCCAGCAAAATGATCAGGGCAGAAGAATGAACCTGTTGCACGATTACCAGAGAAGTATTGCTCATAGCCAGGCGCCCACATGACGAGTGTGTTGTGAGTAACAAAGTGATTGATAACTCCATAGAGTCCTAGTGCAAATATATTTATAAAGAGTGTTATCCATAAGATACGGCGTTGTTTGGTGTTAAACCCGAAGAGAATATTGATGCCTATTAAAAATGGGGTCAGAAATAGTAGAAAGCTTCTTTCGGCACTCATGAATACTTCGGCCTGAAGGAAGCGTATCGCTACATATATCAGAAAGAGTATGAATGATAACAAGGATAGTCCTACGCCGCTAAATAATGAAAAAGTTTTTATGTCGTATTGATCTTTACCGTGTATAAGTAGCCGTAATGCGAAAAAGCATGTAGAAGCAAAGATTATAGTGGTGAAAGGCCAGAACCACCACATTTCCCAAGCGCCAAAGAACCATGGGGATAGCGTAATGGCAAAAAGTAGCAGGGCAAAGCTTATCCATCCCAGTATATTATCAGTTCTTTTCATATTGTTTAACAATTTTCGTCGGCGTCAAAAGGAGTAGGTGTGCTTTGGGCGCTGTTGCTGGCTCACAGAGCCAACGTTACAGATTATTTGCAAATATCAATTACTTAGAAGAACTTGTTTACTGCCCTTGGTGATTTTACCAATTATCACAGGGCGGACTTTTGCTTTTTTAAGTATTTGCATGGTTGTATCTGCATCTTTTTTACGAACAATTATCACAAAGCCTATGCCCATATTGAAGACGCGGTACATTTCCTCGCGGTCAATTTTCCCAGTCTCTTGGATATATTGGAATAGGGTGGGGACTTTCCATGTTGCACGGTCTATGTTGGCATTAACAACATCGGGTAATATGCGTGGAACATTATCGACTAAGCCGCCGCCGGTAATATGTGCCATACCGCGTACTTTTACTTTAGCCATTAATGCTGTGACTGGATTTAGAAAACTTTTATGCACTTTTAATAATATGTCGGCAACAGTGGTTTTAGTGCCTGGGAATATATCATCGATTTTTAAGCCAGCTTTTTCAAAGATCACTTTTCTAGCTAGTGAATAGCCGTTGGTTTGTAGCCCTGATGATGGTAGGCCGATAATTGTATCGCCTGCCCGGACAGCGCTACCAGTGATAATATCTTTTTTTGCTACAGTGCCAACAATTGTTCCAACAAGGTCATATTCACCGTCAGGATATAGACCAGGCATTTCGGCGGTTTCACCTCCTAATAGAGTGCAGCCATTCTCGGTACAGGCTTTACATAATCCTTTTACTACATCTTTGAATACTTTGCCATCTAGCTTTGCTGCGCCGAGGTAGTCGAGGAAGAATAGTGGTTTTGCGCCCTGTACCAGAATATCATTTACGCAATGGTTGATTAAATCTTGGCCAATAGTGTGGTGTCGATTTGCCATGGCGGCAACTTTCAATTTAGTACCGACTCCATCTGCGCTAGCGACTAGAACATTTTCTTTGCCTGGTGATTTGTAAAGGCCGCCAAATGAGCCAATATCACTAAGTACATCGGAAGTAGCGGTTTTTTTAACCATTTTCTTTACTGCGGTGAGCGAGCCCATCATCTGATCGATATCAACACCTGCTTCAGCATAAGAGGATTTTTTCTTTTTCATATTTTATAATCTCGTCTTGAGGTTTGAGTAATTTGTTTCAAATCAACTAAAAGGGGATAGTACAATTAGAATGGTGTAAAAGGAAAGAAAAGAATAAATGGAACAGGAAAAAAGCTGTCCCCTGAGCGAAGCCGAAGGGCACCGGCATTTCGGCTCCGCTCAATGACCTCGTAGGTTAGATGAGTATTCCTTTTGAGTCCTCAATCATAATCGTAATCGATCCAGCAGAAGTAACTACCTATCTCCGAGAGGTAGTACACACGCGCGGAATAAGAACTCTCAGGACTATCACCTCTCGGAGATAGGTGATTACTAGCCGCGTACAATGTAGCAAAAGTAACTACCTATAGCACACACGAAAGGACTAAGTGTAGCTCTTTAGGTTTTTCTCAATGCCTTGCCTAGTTGCGAGTGGCATGCGCAAACTTATGTGCTGTGAAAAAAATCACACTTTGTGTTGACATAATTTCTGCATCTGTTATCTTTC
>DAOVUR010000242.1 GCA_030632465.1 bacterium
ATATGGCGTGCCTAAGTCTTTTCCATATAACCCTACGGGAAAGAGAATTGGTGTAGTCGGGGGACATCTTCTTAGGGGGGCAGAAAATAATAATATGCCATCTAGCTGTAAAGGCAAATTTATTAAGAATGATTTTTGCACAAGTGTTAAAAAGCTTGTTCATAAAGAAAAATCTCTATGGCAAGATTATGCAGCAGATGCCTCTTTTCAGTCTTTAAAGCTGATTAATAACAGAGATATGAAATTATATAGTGGACAATCATGGGACGGTTTTGCGTCTATGTATACTTCGTTACAGAAACTATCTGATGTGGAGAAACTCGATTATTTGATTTTATATGATATCGATTTTAATAACTCACTTGATCCTACGCTATACAATAAAGCACTAGATAAAACATTGGGACCCGCGCTTGATACACCAACATTAAGTGGTTTGCTGTTTATTCCTGCTGTTTCTTTTGTAATGGCAACTTCTTTTATTCCAATACAGAAAATCAGTACACACGGATATGCACGGTTTTATTTGATTGATCTAAAAGCGTCTGTTTATAACGTATTTGAGATAGATCCTAAAACAGTGGCTCAATATAGGTCCCTTATGAGCGGGGCTATGGGTCGGGAGCGCAATCATAAAGACATTCAGGATGAAATATATTTGAAAGTGCTTGAGAAAGGCATTGAGGGCTTAAAACAGATTAAGTCGAATTAATGAAACTGTTTATATATTGTGGTGAGATACCGTTGCCATGAGATGTTCTTTGTCCTAGTCTTTGCTCATCAATTTTATATAGGGCGGTGATGAAGATGTTAGACTGTTATTTTTTCTGCAAGCGGAGAGCTGTTTTAGCTTTGTTGGCATCTGCTGGATTGTGTCTTGGAGCGTGCGCTATCTCTGGGGGAAGTGAAAGCCCCACAAGTGGGCGTTTGGGTACTGCATATGATATTGCCGCGCCGGTTCATATGCAAAGGCGGAATATTGCAGCGTCTCCTTTTAATCTGACAGTGTTTGAACGAGTAGGAACACTAGGGCAGGAAGCAACTATTTATATCGAAGGAGACGGGCTTGCATGGATTTCTAGAAGGACGCCGTCATTTGATCCTACACCTAAACGGCCAACAGCATTGAAACTTGCAGCTCTTGATCCTTCGGTTAATGTTATTTATATGGCGCGGCCATGCCAGTATTCGAAAACGACAAATCCACAAGAAGCATGTAACCGTAAATACTGGATGGAGGCACGTTTTGCACCGGAGGCGGTTGCTTCGATGGATAAGGCTATTGATGATATAAAAAGCCGTTATCATGTTCCGGCATTTCATTTGGTTGGATATAGTGGTGGGGGAGGGATGACTGTGTTGCTGGCAGCACAGCGTGACGATATTGCTTCCTTGCGC
This sequence comes from bacterium, assembly GCA_030632465.1. Lineage (GTDB taxonomy): Bacteria > Verrucomicrobiota > Kiritimatiellia > UBA8416 > CAMZLY01 > CAMZLY01. The sequence goes on from DAOVUR010000242.1 coordinate 1,399, forward strand.
ACAGTTGCGGGTAATCTAGATCATGTTGTTCATAGTCGGATGCATAAAGTTAGTCTCTTAAGTGACTCTTTAAATCCACGAGATTATGCCGCGCGGATTGCTCAGATCCCACAAAATCATTTTATTGGCGCGGATGATAAAAACGTAACTGTGTCGCTTTATGAAAGTTTCAGTAGAGCAGCAGCGGGGATGAGGAGAGCTTCCCATTGTTTACACAAAACGATTGTACCGAATGCCACTCACGAGAAGGGGTGGGAAGATCAATGGTCAAGTTTGTTGGCTCTGCCGTTAGGCTGTCATGAGTAGCTATAGCCACTATATAACGCTTATTAAATTACTATACCTTACAAAAAAAGCCCCCACGATTTGCAGGGGGCTTTCTTAATTGTAATTATCTTCTTCAAGCTTGGCTTAGAATTTATAAGCGGCACGGACTAGACCTGAATGTGAATCATAGTCAGATTTCATTTCATAGTCATAATCTGCTGTGAACTCCCAGTTATCAGTGTTGTAGTATTTCACTCCAGCTCCGATATCAAAAGTAGTTCTAGCCGGGTCAAAGCCTTTAGTTTGGAAGCTTGTACCTGCAGCACCAGTGAAGTTTGCTGTGCTAGCCACCTGATCACCGATCAGATCATAGCGGGCACCCATCCGAATTTCAGGTTCGACCATAGAGCCGTCACCGTTTTCGAATAACCAACCGGCATCAACACCAAGACCGACTTCCAAGATATTCAGGTTGTCATTGTTAACCGCTAGGTTTGCTCCACCAGCACCGGTTTCTGTGTAACTATCAGTGCTGTAATGTGCGTAGTTTACCAGAACATTTGGTGTCAAGGTCATGTCACCATCATAAGCATATGCACGTCCAACTTCAGCTTGAGCAGAAAACTGTGAGGCGTCAAAGTCACCTTTAGCAGTCAAACCGGCTACACCACCAACATTATGACGTGTTGTGTCGATATTGTTTAGTGCATAACCAACCATACCATTTACATAGGTGTCATTACCTAGATCACGGCCTCCATACAAAGTAAGCTGATAGCTATCTACATCAGTGTCCGTTGTATTAGCGTTTTTAGATTTCACATCTGTGTCACCATAACTGAACGCAATACCGACAACACCGTTTTCGATGATATTTTCACTATCAACACCAACAGCTAAGCCGTATGTATCAGAGTCATATCCATCAATACCGCCACGAGTATCTTGTGTGGCTGTTTGACCGAATGCCTGACCCCAAGCTTTTAAGCCTGTGCTTTGGTCACCGGTAGACATACCGCTTTGGCCTGCGCGTAATGCTGACAAACGTTGTCTAGTCATGCCCATAGTTTGATTGGAAACAGCCAGACCGGCAGCAACGTGAGCACCATCAACTGTGTTTGCAGCAGCTTCAAGAACTTCGTTTGCAGCATCCTGTGTAGACGCAGCAGCAAAGTTGTCAACAATAGCAGATATCTGTGTATTGGTACTATCAGCTAATGTATCCAATGCGGTAGCTACGTTATCGTTTGTTGTTGTCGTACCGATATCAGCAGCAGCCAGCGCGGTGATTGTTACATCAAGGTCATCCGTAGCAGTAACAGTACTTCCAGCGACAGCAAAGGTATAGCGATATGAGTTATCTGTTACTGTACCAACAGTCGCAACACCGACACCATTACCATTACCAATTTGAATAACGCCTGTTGTGACAT
>DAOVUR010000140.1 GCA_030632465.1 bacterium
CCGATAGCATCATCTGATTAGTCTGCCGGCGAGTATTGTGTTTCACTATTTTACGTGGTAGCTATTGCGTTAATGTTGAGCTGGGAATTGGCTGTAACAATCACTCCTCTTATGAGTATTGGGCTTATCAAGGTGCCAAAGGATAGTGAGGGTGATGAGTATAGTGGTGCTATGTTTAGAATTTTTGCACCGATGCTTCGTGTGTGTCTTCGTTTTCGTGTCGCTGTTGTTGTAGCATTTGTTGCCTTGTTGGTAGTATCTGGCATTGGCTTTAAGTGGGTGGATCAGCTGTTTTTTCCTTCCGCAGCGCGTGCTCAGTTTATGGTGGATTATTGGGCGCCTGAGGGCACAAAGATTCAGCAGGTGTCAGCGGATCTTAAGGTGTTAGAGGAAAAGCTACAAGAAGATGAACGAGTTACGGCTGTCTCTACATTTATCGGTAGAGGATCGCCACGCTTTTACTTGCCTGTTAGCCCAGAAGATCCTTACTCTTCGTATGCTCAGTTGGTTGTTAATACTAAGAGTTATAAAGATGTTGAGGATATACTGCCTGGATTGCAGAAGTGGGCTGATGAAAATATTGCCCAGGCAGAGGTTATTACCCGTAAGTTTGGAATAGGACCATACGAATCCTGGCCTGTTCAGGCTCGCTTTAGCGGGCCTGCCATTGCTGACCCTGACATTCTTCGGGGGCTAGCTGATCAGGCTGTTACGATTATGGAGCGTAGCCCAGATGCAGCGCTTGTTCGTACTGACTGGCGTAATAAGGTTAAAAAAATTGTTACAGACTATGATCAAGTTAATGCACGCTGGACCTCTATTACTCGTACCGATATTGGCGATGCTACTCGCCGGGCTTATGATGGACTTGCTGTCGGCGTTTATCGCGAAAAAGATAAAGCGTTGCCGATTATGTTACGCCATGTTGATGCTGAACGATCGCAGTTTATTGATCATATTGGCGAACTTCAGATCCGGCCTTTTGCGGCAATAGAATCGATACCATTATCTCAAATCACGAAAAGCATAAGAGTGGAGTGGGAAGATCCGATGATATGGAGATGGGATCGACGAAGGGCAATCACGGTACAGGCTGTGCCATCAACTCTGGCTACAAAGTTACGTGATGGAGTTTTGGCAGAAGTTGAAGCGATTGAATTACCTAATGGGTATAGCATGGAGTGGGATGGCGAGTATCGTAGTTCGCTGGATGCCCAGCAGTCGCTAATTCCGGGCATGATTCCTATGGCAGTGATTATCCTTCTTATTATTGTCGCTCTTTTTAATGGCTTTAAGCAGCCGCTAATTATAATTCTTATTATTCCTTTTATGCTTATTGGAATTACTTCAGGGTTACTTCTTACAGGACAGCCATTTGGCTTTGTTGCTTTATTGGGGGCTATGAGTCTGGCTGGTATGATGATTAAGAATGCCATTGTTTTGCTTGATCAAATCAATTTTGAACTTGCGGATGGTAAGGAACCGTATGATGCAGTAGTGGAGGCGGCTATGTCTCGTCTACGCCCTGTGGTTCTGGCTGCCGGCACAACTATACTTGGTGTTATTCCACTGTTACAGGATGTGTTCTGGAAAGCTATGGCGGTTACTATTATGTTCGGTTTGGCGTTTGGTACTTTGCTGACAATGTTACTAGTGCCAGCACTCTATGGTATTTTCTTTAAGGTTGATATTCCTAAGAAAAGCGCAGAAGAAAAATAAAAGAGTCTTATTACTATTGGAGTGAGTTGCCTGTGATTAGCAGGCAGTTTATTCATGTAGCAAGTAACAGTGTTAAAATGTATAAATGGTTAATAAGAAGCAATTGAGAGGTTTTAATTATTAAAATTCATCAAGTTTTTTTAGTGTCACTAATGGCAATGTCTTTGCAGATATCTGCTGAAGAGCAGGAACACCCATTGTTACCCGCGGATATATCTAGTCCGCGTGCAACATTAAGTAGTTTCTCAGAGAGTTGTGAGAAAGCATACGATACGCTTAATAGATCTGGTCGGAAAATCAATGATGGCAACATGCGCTTAAAAACAAGAAGCAATATTAGAAATATAAAAAGTTGTCTGGATTTAAGTCAGGTGGCAAAATTTCAGCTTGATAACAGAGCTAAAGAATCTGCTGTTTCATTGAAAGAGGTTTTAGATCGTATAGAACTACCTGCAATGAGAAAAATACCTGATCGCCAAGCGATGTTAAAAGATGATGGCTCATTACTGGAACAGTGGACGCTTCCCAATACCGAAATCACATTTACGTTAGTAACAGAAGGGGATAAAAAAGGTGGTTATCAGTTCAGCTCTGATACGATCGAACGTGCTGAAGAGTTCTATTTACAGGTTAAGCATCTTCCTTATAAAAAAGGATCCACAGAAAACTTTGCTATGACCTATCTGTCATCTCCTGGTCAAGAGTGGCTTGCAAAGATAGTGAATAGGCTGCCGTCCAAAATGCGCAGGCGCGTAAATGGGCAGACTGTATGGCAATGGATTGGACTCGTGCTGGTTTTGTTGGGTGCGTTTTTGATAATGGCAGTGACATATAATATTGGGCGACGTATCTCTAGAGGCGGTCCTGAACAGGGTATTTTTAAATATGTGTTAGGATTAGCTTTTCCTGTTATAGCTGTTTTTATCCCAATTAGGACAATCGGGATTATCACCAATGTATTAGTTATTTCAGGGATAACTCTTCATTTCATGAAGTTTAATCTTGCTCTAATAGCACTTTTTTCCAGTATGGTGGTTGTGCTAGGGATCGGGCGACGTGTGGGGGAGGTTATTGTTTCTTCACCACGTATTAAGTCGCAGAGTATTGACGCACAACTTATTCGTGTGATGAGCAGGCTAATGGGCGTTGTTTTCGCAATTATTCTATTTCTGCAGGGCGGTCAACATTTAGGTATTCCGCTTTCCTCACTTCTTGCCGGTGCTGGAGTTGCCGGTGCTGCATTGGCTCTCTCTTCGCAGGATGTCCTGAAGAATATCTTTGGTAGTATTATGCTCATCTTTGATAAGCCATTTGTGATAGGAGAGAGAATTAAGGTTAAACATTATGATGGTGTTGTTGAGGAAGTAGGCTTGCGCTCAACAAAACTTCGCCTGTTAAATGGACATCAGGCGATTATTCCAAATGAAGATATGGCAAAGTCTGATATTGAAAATATTGGACGACGCCCGTTTATCCGCCGCTCGTCGACTATTGCGCTCGCACTTGATGTAGGATCTGATAAAGCGAAAGAAGCTGTTGCCATCGTGAAGGAGATACTTAAAGATCATGAAGGTAATAAGCCTGAGTTTCCACCGCGTGTATGGCTTAATGATTTTGAACGTGACCATTTAGAGCTGAAATTTCTTTACTGGTATCATCCGCCAAGCTACTGGGAGTATACAGCTCATGCAGATAAGGTTAACCGTGAGATTCTTGATGAGTTCAAAACTGCCGGTATTAAAATGGCTCTTCCTGCTTTTGCTACTTACGTAGATGATGATAAGTTATTGCATAAAACTTAAGGTTGTGATGGATTTGCTGGGTGATGGAGTGTTTTTGTGTTTGTTCTATATTGATTTTGATATAAAAGTCTTTATGATAATAATTAATAATTAAATTGGAGAAAAAGTGAAAGAAATTAAAGGTATATGTCGTCTGTTGGTTTTCTTAATTATGGCTGTTACGTTGAGCGGTTGTTTGTCTGTTGGACCTGACTATGAACAGCCAGAAATAGAGACTCCTGACGCTTGGGGACAGGCGATTATGAGTGATTTTCAGGCTGGTACTAATAGTAGTATGCAAAATTGGTGGACTGTATTTAATGATGAGGTATTGAATGAGATGATTACTATGTCATCCACTAATAACCCTGATTTAATGATTGCTGCAGAGCGTATTGTGGAGGCTGCGGCACTGCGTGGTATAGCCAAGTCATTGTGGTTTCCGCAGATTACTGGTAATGGTTCCGCAACAAGGATACAAGTTAGTGAAAACATATTTGCTCAGTTGCCGGATGGACAGAATAAGGCTACTCAGTACAGTATTGGCGGTTCGATGATATGGGAACTTGACCTGTGGGGGCGTGTACGCCGTTCAGTTGAGTCTAGTGATGCATCAATGCAGGCTACTGTAGAAGATTACAGAGATACAATGGTTATGCTCTATGCTGAGATTGCCTATCAGTATATGCAGGTTCGAGCATTACAGGCGCGGGTTATATTGGCAAGAGAGAGTATTGATTTACAGAAGGATACGCTAAAGCTTACTGGAGACAGAAATACCGCTGGCTTAGCTCCTGATTTAGATGTCTATCAAGCGAAGATGAATTTAGCTCAGACTCAAGCTACTATTCCGCCGCTTATGATTGGTCTAGCGCGTGCCGTGCATCGCTTAGGCGTGTTGAGTGGTCAAGAGCCTTCAGCACTTAGTGGAATGTTGAGAGGTGATGCTGTGGATATCCCTGATGTTCCAAGTGAAATTATGATTGGTCTTCCGGCTGATCTTTTACGACAACGTCCCGATGTTCGTGCTGCAGAACGGAGACTTGCTTCGCAACATGCTTTGATAGGGGCTGAAAAAGCGAAGTTGTATCCGACATTTATACTACCGGGCTCGTTGAATCTACAGGCGTATGATGCTAGTGAGTTAGGTGGTGATTCTCTAGGTTATACTTTTGGTCCTGCATTTAGGTGGAACTTATTTAATGGTGGTCGCATTCGGAATAAAATCAAGGCTGAAGAATCAAGAACCAAACAGGCAAGTATAAATTATGAAAGGGTTGTCCTAAATGCATTGGAAGATGTAGAAAATGCTATGGTTGCCATTCAGGAAGAGCGCAAGCATATTGTCTCCTTAGATGAGGCGGTTGTTGCTTCCCGTAAATCGGTGGAGCTGGTAAAGGATTTATATAAAGCAGGACTAACTGACTTTCAGAATGTTTTAAGTACGGAACGCTCATATATGTTTCAGCAAGATAGATTGGCTGAAGCTGAAGGTGCTGTTGCCGGTTACGCTGTGCAGCTGTATAAGGCTCTTGGTGGCGGATGGGCGCCGGAAGAAAGCAGTGAATAATTTATAGTGAATAGTGAATAATGACGGGGCATTGAGCGGAGCCGAAATGCCCCGTGTTAGATCAGTCGGCCCTTCGGCTCCGCTCAGGGACCTTAGTTAAAAATAAATAAAACAGGAAAATAAAAGAATGAAGTTAATAAGTAAAAACGCAGAAAAAGGAATGATAATTTCTGCATGTGCCGTAACTTTAATGGCAACATGCTTTTCAGGTTGTAAGAAAAAGGATGATGGTGCAGGAATGCAACCGCCGCC
>DAOVUR010000010.1 GCA_030632465.1 bacterium
AATCTGCACCACCGGAAACCGCAACCAGTAGCAGATCACCCGAGGCGACCAGCCTACCGTCACTAATAGCGTTCTGTAATGATTTTATATACATGAGACAGTCCTATTTACTATTGATCCTCTTGCACCCCCACGGTCTTGCCTGTCGTGAGCTTGCCTGTCGTGAGCTTGTCGAATCGGTCGAACCGGTGCCGTGGGTGAATAAGATTTGTTGAAAACGGCTATTTTTAATAGAAATCTTCCGTCCCAACGAGGCAAGCCCATTGGGGACGACAGTTTCGCCAGACGCACTATTCACTATTAGTTATTCACTATTCACTATTTTCTTCAGGCCGCCCATATATGGCACAAGAACATCAGGCAGAACAACAGATCCATCTTCCTGCTGTCCATTTTCAAGAATCGCAACCACAAGACGCGGTAGCGCAACGCCAGACCCATTCAGCGTATGCACAAAACGAACCTTACCATTTTCGTCACGATAGCGTATTCCTGCCCTACGTGCCTGGAAATCTCTGAAGTTACTGCATGAAGAAACTTCTAACCAATCATTCTGACCTGGCGCCCACAACTCTATGTCATAACATTTAGAGGCTGCAAAACTTATGTCGCCACTGCAAAGTGATAATACCCGATAGCATAAACCTAAACGCTGCAATACATCTTCGGCATTAACCAACAATGACTCAAGTTCGGCATCAGATTTTGCGGGATCAACATACTTAACCATCTCTACTTTATCAAACTGATGAACCCGCAGTAAGCCGCGCGTCATCTTCCCGGCAGCTCCTGCTTCACGGCGGAAACATGGCGTATAAGCAGTTAGATATACAGGAAGCTCTTGATCAATAATCTCTTCTCTGTAGATATTAGTCACCGGTACTTCTGCTGTAGGGATCAAGTATAATCCATCTTCTGCTAAGTTATACATATCATCTGCCATCTTCGGAAGCTGCCCAGTACCAGTCATTGCATCTGCATTACATAAAAATGGCGGAGATACTTCTAGGTAACCATGTTCTGTCGTATGCAGGTCCAGCATAAACTGTATTAAGGCACGCTCCAACTTAGCACCAACGCCCATGAAGAGCGGGAACCCTGCACCAGTCATCTTAGCCGCACGGGCAAAATCGAAGAGTTTCAGGTTATCCCCTATCTCAATATGTGTAAGTGGCTTAAAATCAAATTGCTTTGGTTCACCATGTTGCTTAATAGTTTCATTAGCGCTTTCATCTAAACCAATTGGCGTTGTCTCATGTGGAAGATTAGGGATACTAAGCATTACTGCATTTAGATCGTCAGTAGTTGCCTGTGCCTGTTTATCAAGTGCACTGATCTTTTCACCCATCTCGCGCACTGATGCTTGAATCGCAGCTGTATCCTCGCCACGCTTCTTGGCGGCACCAATATCCTTGGATACCTTATTACGATCCCCTTTGAGTGCCTCTACTTTAGTTAATAAGGCGCGCCTAATCTCATCAAACTCAAGTACCGAATCAACAACATCGGCATCAGCACCACGCGATTTCAATCCCTGACGCACAGTATCAGGATCTTCTCTTAATAATTTTATATCTAACATTGCTTAGTCCTTTTCATGTTTCGCGTAACAATAACAGTCATAATTCTATTTTGAAAGAATAAAGCGCACTAGCGCATTTACTTCTAGGGGATTTTTTATCGTAATCGTAATCGTACTCCTAATCATAATCAACTGATTCAGTTCTTTTGTTGCTTTACGCAATCTTCGTATAATTTCTGTAGAGCAGGCCTTCTCGCCTATCTTAACAGCTTTGGAAAGCTGTTTTACTTGCACTGTGTGGTAGTGACCTATCTCCGAGAGGTCACACTTCTGGATATCTCTCTAATATTTGCTTTAACATATGCGTTTAAACAGGTATATAGATAGTCACGAATAGATAGCACACAGAATAAGGGTAATAAAAACATGAAGAGAACAGCGATTTTACTGATATTAATGATCTCATTTGCTAATGCTGACACTACAGACAGCTCTGAGGCAACAAGAAAGCAGAATAAAACTCATGTTGACACCATTTATAAGGCTCGCTTAAAGGCAAATAAAGATAACCCCAATATACTTATACTACCAGGACTAGAAGCAAATCGCATAACTAAGAAGATATATGTAGTAGCTGAAGCAACGGGGCTAGAAGCTGGCGCAACAGCTGAATACTTTCTGATTGGCGAACAGAGCGGACATGACTATGAAGCTTTAGCAATATCATTTGCTCTTCCCAGCGCCATACGCAAAGCGCTCATATTTATTGGCATGACCCCCGGCCGACCCGTCAACCAAACAATCATGCAGTTCTGGCCAAAAGGCGAACGCGTCACGATGCGTTTCCGCAAAACGAAACAACCTAACTCAAAATACATACCCATAGAGTCATTAATAAAAAACAGCAATACCGGCAAAATCATCCCTGCATCAGGCTTTGTATTTACGGGATCAAGATTACTAATATCAAAAACAAACTCCGCAATGCAATCGTTAGCTGCCGATGAATTTGACCCCAAATCTATTGCCGCTAATTATAATGAAATTGATTCTATTTTGGACCTCCCGAGAATAGCAGGTAAAAGTGAAGTTTATAAATCACAGGTAGTAAATGGCGACTACTCTTTTACGCCCGGCGAATTACTAGATATCATAATTGAACCTGAGCACAAAGATGGCAAAACTCGTGTTCGCGATTTCGCCATGAAGATCAACTGGTCACCAGCAACAACCAACAGCCAGGAAAGTATGATTTTTGACCTAAGTGACACAAAAGAGACCATCCTTACTAACGCACCACTACCCGATCTGCTTGAAAAGTTTAAGGATATCATTAATGCAGGTTACGACCCTTTTGTAACTATAACATTTACTGATGATCTTCCTTTGCAGACAGTCAAAAAGCTTTGTACCATTCTAACTATTCTAGATTCAGAAAAAGGGATAAGAATAGAAGCACCTACCAAAGGGCAACTCTATTATAAATCGTTTGTACCAGAAGAAGATCTACGCAAGCGTCAAAACCGTACTCCACTCAAATGGGAGATTCATGTGCAGATGATTGATGGGAAAGCAGAATATAGCCTAACCAATATTGAGGCTATATGGGAAAATAACGCCACTAAAGCAACCCTTGCCATAACCGAACATACAATTAGCGATAAATACGCACTACTAAAGATCTTAAAATCAAAAGAAGTCGGAATCCCTGTCATGCTCCTATTCGCACAGCCAGATGTGACCTATAAAGCAGTAATGGGTATTGTAGAACCTGTTACATCGACATATAGCGTTGTGCATATCTTTATTGGAAATGCGTTGCCATAATGATTTTCACAACCGTTCGCTTCACTCACTTGAGTAAGAGAGACGGTGCGCTACAAAAAATATTTCACATGGATAAACAGGATGAATAGGATTACTGCTCGACGGTAGACTTAACCATGAAGAGTTGAAGACCATGAAGAAAGACCGCTCTACGGGTGTTGGCAAAATCATTCGGAGCAAAATCATTTTCTGCTCTACTGAAAAATTTATTTAGGGCAATACTATTAAGGAAAGTGTAGCTGTTTATATTCAATTTTTAACCTTAACCCATTTTCTTTTGCGCCGCAGGCCTGACTACATGGTGTTAAATTTATCTGCTGAAGAATCAGGCTTCGCACGCTACGCCCGACACGGTGAAGCAGGTAAATTTAACACCATTACCGCCGAGCAAAAATGATTCTGTCACCAATGATTCTGTCACCATTTTCATAGTGCACAGTAGCCCGCACCATAGAGCAGTTTTGTGCCTTCTGCGCCTTTTCGCGGCTATATTTTATCTTTTCTTCATGTACTTCATGCGCTTCATGGTAGAAATTTTCATAACTCACCGCACCGTAGACCGTGGACCGTAGACCATTTTGATAGCGCACCGTATTACCTCGGCGGCTTGGCGGCATCAGCTTTCCAATACTTCTGCACCATCTTATCTGCTTCAGCATAATCCTCTGATCCCTTGATAAGCTGAAGGGAACTCATAGCTTCCACAAATCGCCCATCAGCAGCATAGAGACTTGAGAGTACGGCATGATTATACGAATTCCAGTAATCCCACTCCACATACTCTTCCCAGTATATAGTGGCATCCTTAATAGAACGCATGCACAATAGTTGTGTTTTAATAAACGGAAGAGGCATAAGATAACGATTCAAGGCTAACCCGCGGTCACATAATGCCTCGGCTAGCTTAATATAGTAGATTTTTTCCGACCCTTCACTCTTCTCACTCCGAGCAAATGCCTCTTCAGCACCCCAGCTTAATAATAGGTGATTATATGGGTATAGCTTTTGAGCCTTCTGACACTGAAGAAAAATATCATTGTTCTCTGGCTGAAAGTCACTAGGGACCAGCTGGTTATTTTTTGTTTTGAAATATATCGCCTGCGCAGCCCCTACACGTACGCTATAAACAATATAAAACAGCGATATAGATAGTAGCATTAAGCCTATCACCTTTAATAAAGAACGACTATTGCTGGACGGACTCTGCAACATGGCTAACTCTATTCCTTTGGCAATGCTTCTGTTTTCGACGGTATTAACCACTGCTGCTTAAGCTTTTCTGCAATAGCAGATGCTTTATCAACATTCTTACGCGCTACTGCTGATGCTTTATCAGCTTTTTTGAAATATGTTCTATTACTTATTATATTATTGGTATTAGCGGCAATTGCACTAAGTTGTATCTCCACGCTATGTAGTGACGATGTAACTACAGAAATGTAGGTAGATATTTTTGATATCTGCATCAAAACATCCTCTTCAGAATCCCACACATCACCTAGTAGCTTAACCATGGATTTTACATCAGAAGTATCACCTGCATATAACTTTGCCGTAATAACTTTTTCTGCATCATTAAAGGTAGCAATCACATTAGACAAAGCATTCAGCGAGATATCCATCGCCACTGTGGCATCAGAACTAATCGTAGCTGATACTTTTTCTAGCTTGGCGCGATCTGTTTTTGTGGAATCTATAGAGCCAGCAATCAAACAGTCTGCAAGCGATATAAAGATCATTATAGCCAGTAGGCAGAAGGATGTTTTTATCCGAAATATCATTACGAAGACCTCTTACTAATCATTTTAGATAAAACACGAACTAGATGCGTATCACTATTTCCACAAGATACGGCGTGGAACATTAATTATATCACCTGGGTGAATCAAAGGATCTGCATCTTGCCTCTTGGCAATACGGTGACAATTGAAAACCATCGGTTCCTTATTCAATCTTAGCACCGTAACTTTGGATAACTTAGCGAAATCAGTATATCCACCAGCAGCAGTAATTGCCTGTAACAATGTACGGTCGCCAATCAGCGGGTAATTCCCCACTTTCTTGACCTCACCCCTAATAAAATACTCATCAGCCATAGCCATAACAACCACCGACAAGTCTGTGTAAAAACCACTATTGATATATGCATCACGAATACTACGCTCTGCTGCAGAAGTACCAACACCAACAATCTCGACCTCTCCAATCAGCGGCATACTGATTCTACCAAAATTATCAATACTTTCGTTAACTTCAACTTGCTCTGGGATACCGTACAAACAGACCGTCACCATATCACCATGCTTAAGCTTACGCATGCGCTGCACTTTTCCACCCTGTCCGTCAACCGAACCATCACTCTTAGTAGCTGCTACCGCAACAGGCTTAACCTCAACCGGTTTCTGCTGCTTAGCTTTTGTAACCTTCTTCGGTTCTGCCTTCTTGGTAACTTCATAAGTACGATGCGCAACTACTGGCTGATATCGTTCTAGCCTTTTATTGTTTTGACTGCTACTAGCACACCCTTGAAAGACAACGGCCATAACCACCAGTGGTAACAACTGTTTTTTCATAAATGAATAGCTATTAAATATATTATATCTCATGTTGTTTAACTTTTCGTTTCCGTTGTAGGAGTTTGTGAATAAGAGTAAGAATATTGATGATAATAGTATGAATAGTCTTTAGAGATATTAATATTGTTAAGTACAATACCTACCATATTTGCACCCACACTCTCTACCATATCTCTAGCACGCTTAGAAACTGTACGAGGATATTTACGATGCTGAATCACCATAATAACACCCTCAACATCACGAACAATAACAGATGCATCACTTACCCCCATCATTGGCGGAGCATCAAATAGCACAACATCATAACGCCCTCTCAGCTCGGCAATAACCTCTTTCATTTTCTGAGTGTCAAGTAGTCCATGAATACTGCCGCCAGATGCAGCTTTCCCACTCGGCATAAAGTCTAGTTTATCAAGTTCAGTTTTGACAATAGCATCATCAATACCAACTTCACCTAATAGAATATTAGCTAATCCGCACTTATTGGAAACACCCATCATCTTGTGCTGTCTAGGACGATGTAGATCAGCATCAACAATTAGCGTACGCGTTCCCAACTCAGCATTAATATAAGCTAAATTGAAAATTGTGAGGGATTTTCCTTCACCAACACTACCACTAGTGACACATAGCGTCTTACAATCTTGAAACTTGGTAGAAAACTGAATATTTGCCCGTAAAACACGATACGGTTCAGCATGAGCAACTTCTGATGCTGGATCATTAAACGGCTTGACTTTCTGAGGTATTACACCTATCACAGGTGTACCCATGAAACGCTCAACATCTTCAACAGTCTTAAGCGACGTATCAAGATATTCAACAAAGTATGCCAAGCCAACACCCGCACTAAGACCTAGCAGGATGCTCAATAAGATATTCATCAAAATATTTGGGCTGACATAATCTTCCTTTTCAGGAACTTTCGCACGACTCATAATCTCCACTGTTGTACGAGGAATTCTCAACTCAATCTTTTCTTGAATATAACGTGCTTCTAATGCATCTCTAATTCTTTTTGCATGACTTAATGTCTCTTGCGCCTTCTGGAAAATTCTATATCCGCCAGACTCCGCAGAACGCTCCTTAGCGCGACTGACATCCATCATATCATTCAATGCCGTAAGCTTAGAGTTTGCAGCCTCATAATTGGCCATCATACCTATTTTCATAGCCTTGAGCGCATCATCAATCTTAACATCCAGCTCATTAATCACAGCCTGAACTTTTTGCACATCAGGATGGCGCGGCCCCAGCATCTTCTGCTTCATTGTACTTAGCTCAACTTCAGCAGCACGCTTATTTGCCACCAAGAGCCGTAAAGCTTCATCTCCTACAAGAAGCGGCGCAACAGCCAATAGATCATCTTTTTTCATCGACTTAATCTTCAACCAACGAGATTTCTTATCCTCAATCTCCAACACCGTACGGATACGCAACTCCTCCATGCGCGTCAGACTCAATTTATGCAGAGAACCACCACTACCAGCGTACGAATTAAGATTATCAATCTTATATTTCTGACGAACATCCTCAACTTCCGACTCAAGGATATTAACTTTTTTAACCTGCTCCTGCAACGAACTATAAAGCGCTGCTAAGGCACGCTCCTTCTCCTTTTTAAAACGCGCAACATTTTGGCTTCGATAGACCTCTGCTAGCATATTGGCTGCATTGGCTGCCTCTTGCGGGGCACTCTTTTTGGGCTCAGCCACATCAACTTGGATTTCAATCAACTTGGTATCACGATACTGCTGCACACGCATTCTGTTAGCGAAAATTAAACACGTCCGATCAAATGCCTTTGTTGCAGACATGCTATCATACCCATACGCTTTACTCCATCGCTCTGTTAAACTCAGCCTACGTACAGTCTCTTCAATGACAGGAGGAGATTGAATAATCTGGAATTGTGTACGAAGAAACAGCGGGTCGTATCGCGACATACCACGATTAAACACTTCAAAATCCCCAGTTTCACGTTGCTGCACAGAAACCAAACAAGAAGAACGATAATATTTAGACATACCAAAGGTAACCAATACACCTGTCACTACAATAAGTAGAAACACTGCGATTACTACCTCTTTACGCGACTGAATCACACGCCAGTAATCAAGGAAATGAAGCGGTTCTTGTTGTTCATTCATAATGTTTTATTCTTCGCGTTTTATAACTAAATAAAAATATAGTTACCTACAAAAATTATCCCCGACCAACGGCTTTACCATGAAGTAATTCCGTGATCGGGGCAGTCTATCTAAATAGCAGTAACCTTAGAAATTCTGGACAAATGATAAGACTACAGTGTTCTTATCGAAGTCATTACTAACATCAGACTCGTCAGTAGTAAATCTATAGAGAAGCTTTAATACAGCATCTTCAGTCATCTTATAGGCTGCACTACCATGTGCGATAATTGTTGTCTGCTTACCGTCAAATGAGCGCCCTGCTGCTACAGCAGCTTCTTCTCCTGCTGGTGTTATGCCATCTTCATTATATTTACTATAACGATATAAACCACCTGCACCAAGTGTGACACTCTTGCTGACATCTACGTAGATATCTGCACGAACATCAGAATATTCCTGCACAGAATATGAACGGATAGCTGTCTCACGTAAGCCGTACAGGGATGCTGCAGTTATTACTGTTGATGGATTAAGCTGATGAGTCAAGATGATCGACGCATATGGAGAATCCTGTTTGTCCATTGTATCCTCAGAAAAATCAATTGTGATATATCCAGCATAAGCAGAAAGCTTGCTAACTGGACTAAACTCAGTCTCGATACCAAGGCCACCAGAAACAGAAGTGAAATCACGATCAGAACTTTCCGTAGTACCTGCAGCCACTGCACCAGTGATCTCACCATAACTGAAATCTCTAGCTTTTGCCTGAGCCAAAACTGTAACAGTACGTGAAACCTTCTGACGGAAAGCCAAGTCACCCTCAACACTATCCTCATTTAGGTAGTCAAATACATCTTCATCAAATTCTTTAACATCCCAGTTTACGTCAAAATCAAATCTGGAATTAGGCGCAACATCTAAACTAAGACCACCACTTAGATTGTTAAGGAAATATGTACCCTCTCTAGTAACGTTCACACCACCAGAAGCAAGTGTAGGATCATCAGTATACTTGAATACTTCTTTCAAGCGAACGCTTAAACGTTGCGATAACGCATGGCGACCATGTAGTCCGAAATCCTGGAAGAGTTTGCTGGTCTCCTGGAAATCACCCGCATCAGTACGGTAACGATAAGTTGGCACCCAGAAGAAGTCCAACATTGAATCACCCCAATCAAAAATAGCATCTACTCTAGGCTTGATATAAATATCAGTATTACTCTCCTCTAGACCTGCCGCAGTTGAATCTCTATTGTCTGTAAATGCTGCGTCAGCACCTAAAGAAAACTTCAAAGGACCAGTCGCATCATCTTGTGCTGATGCAAGATTATTCATTGCCAACAATAAAAACCCACCCACTACAGCAAACGTAATACCTTTTCTCATACTATTTATCTCCTACCTATATATGTTAACCAACCTATATTCTTACAACACCCATCTAATTCAATTACAATCTCTAAATTCGCCTAATAACAACATTAATCAGCGATCCAGTCAATAAAAAATGTTTAAATTAATCACTTTTTCACACCTCATATAAAACAGATATGAAAGTATGAGCTACTAATTTTCTTTCTACACACATTTCATCTTTCACAAAACGTTATTCACCTTTACAATCTAACGAGAATGATATACTCTCCATTCCACATTTCGACTAACTCTTAATTATTCACAAAATAAAGAAAGATAAACGTATGAAACTAATTAAACTACTACCTATAATAACTATATGCTGCATCGTAACCGCTACTGCCGAGACTCTCTATCAACCTTACACCACATCCACAACACCCCCATCAGAAGTAATAAGCAAATTACAAGCTAACGGCTTTGAAATTGCTGGTGAATACTCCCCATATGACGAAACAAAGATTATCGTTATCACCAGCAATGAACTACAAACTGAGGCAGCAAAGTCAGATAAAGGCGGCTACGGCGCCATTATGCGTGTTGCCATCACCACCAACCGTGTCTCCTACACAACTCCAGCATACTGGGCTAACGCCTATCGCATGGAGTCCGAACTACCCGATGTTGCGACCAATCTGGAAAAAGCACTAGGCTCAGAAAGCACATTCGGCTCAGAAAAAGGACTAACCAAGAAAAAACTCCGCAAGTATCACTATATGAAAATGATGCCATACTTTGATGACCAAGTTAAACTCGGCGAATTTTCCAGCCACACAGAAGCAGTGACAGCAATTGAAACAGCACTGAAAGCAGAAAAAAACGGCATCAAAGCAGTCTATAAAGTGGACATCCCAGGAAAAGACGAAACCCTATTCGGATTCAGCATGACTGGAGATCAAGAAATCACAGACAAATCAGTCATGACTGTACTTAACAAATTCACAGGCGACATAGAGCACGCAGCGTTTCTTCCATACGAAATACTCGTATCAGACAACACTGTCTATATGCTTCATGGAAAATTCCGCATTGCCCTTAGCTTCCCTGACCTCTCCATGGGACAGTTCATGAAGATACGTAATGCTCCATCAGACATCAAAAAGGCCGCAAAAAGTCTCCTGAAGTAGAGCATACTACATAATCATGAAAATATCAGATCTACCAACAGTAACCAAAATACTGAAAAAAGAGTTTGATAAAAAGCAGGCTCCCGTGGTGGACCTTGTTAAAGCTCAGACAAACGACCCTTTCAAGATACTGGTCGCCACCATACTGAGCGCACGCACAAAAGATGATACGACCGCAGCCGCCTGTAAGCGTCTATTTAGCAAAGTTAATAATCACAGCGACCTGAACAAACTTACAGTCATACAGATTGAAAAACTTATCTTCCCTGTTGGCTTCTACCACAACAAAGCTAAATACCTCAAAGAGTTACCAGCCTCACTAAACACTCTCTTTGATGGAAATATCCCCGATACAATTGATGAACTATGCCAACTTCCAGGCGTAGGCCGGAAAACCGCTAACCTCGTCGTCACCATGGCATTCGATAAACCAGCCATGTGTGTCGACATCCATGTCCACAGAATCTCTAACAGATTCGGGCTACTCAAAACAGCGACTCCGCTAGAAACGGAAATGCGACTGCGCAAAATATTGCCCGACAAATACTGGATGACCTGGAATTCATACCTAGTATCCTTTGGACAAACAGTATGCTCGCCAATCAATCCTAAATGTAATCAATGTCCAATAAGCGACTACTGTAGCCGCATAAACGTAAAAACAAAACATGCAATAATGTAATTATCACCCCACCGCAGAGCAACATTCGGTTTTCATTCGTGCATTCGTGGCAAAACATCTTTTCAGTAGAGTAGCAGCCGCAGAGAAATATCTATGAAGTCCCGCATTAGTAAAACAAAATTCTATAAGAAAGTTCTTTATTATAATCAGATTAACGTGCAGAGTAACCTCATATCAAGCAGACCTAACAAAACTATTAAAACAGGAAACATCAAACTTATGACAACAAATATATGTAAAACCATCATCGTAACAGTATGCTGCATCGGTTTATTTGCCGGATGCGTTACCACAAATAACAACCGTAACAGTAATGACAAAGATCTGCTACGTGTTGGCGTATCGGCAAACTACCCACCCATCATATACAAACAAAACAGAAAGATTGTTGGAGTAGAGGCTGATCTCGCAAGAGCACTAGCTATAACCTTAAACAAAAGACTCGAGTTTGTTGAAATCAAATGGAAAGACCTTATCCCCGCTCTTAAGGCTGGAAAAATTGACATTATCATGTCAGGCATGTCTGTCACCATGCCTCGTAGCATGCAACTATCGTTTACTGAGCCATACCTTCGCAATGGCCTTATGACTGCTGTACCAAACGAGAAAATCGGACAGTATCGCACACCAGCTGATATCCTTTTCCACAGAGGTCCAGTCGGCGTTATCAAAGGCACCACCTCAGAAGAGTTCGCACGCCGCTTCCTGGTTAACTCAGAAATCGTCCTCCTTAAAAAATCAGAGGATGCAGCACACTACTTTGACGGAAAACGTATCACCATGTTCATCCATGACGCCTACGCTATTGGCTGGCTCATATCACAGAACGAAAGTGAACTAGCAGGAATATGGACTCCGCTATCAAACGACTATTTCGCCTGGGGTGTCAGCAGAACAAACCCTGAACTTCTCAAAGAAGTGAACAACGTCTTAAAAGGATGGAAAAGCAACGGCTCTCTCAAGAAGATGCTCGACACATGGCTACCACTTCGCAAAAACATTAAGTGGAACAACTATGCTGACGCAACAGGAAAAGTAAGTAGCGGCATTCTAGGATACTAAAGCACTAGCAGATAGATTTCCCGAGCATTACGAAGTCACTGGGTGGCCTGTCCCGGACGTAGTTACATATCGAGGTCATTGAGCGGAGCCGAAATGCCCTCAATATGAGATGAAGACTGAAGCCGAAACACCCTCAATGCGTAGCGATTGTAAACTCCAGCAATTCGTAATTCGTAACTATTTATTCTCCTGCTCAAGCTCATCTATCTCAATCATGCAAGCTTCCCAAGTACGATTATTAAAATTAAGTTTATCCTGAATATCTTTTAACCTTTTATTAACCGCAGCATGATCCACACCCTCATTATCCGGCCCAAGTTGCGCCAGCAGCTCTGCCTGCTCTGCCTCTAAATCAACAATCGCCTTCTCCGCTTTTTTCATAGGCCGCTCTATCTCACGTTTTTTTCTAGAAAACTCCTGCACCTTCTGAGCCCGCTCACGCTTAGATAACTTTTTCTCGGAAACAGCCTTTACGACACCGCCTTGACCAGCCTCCGCTACCGACTCCTGTTGCTGAACTTTCTCACGGTAGTAATCATAATTACCAGGATACCCCGTTACGCCAGGTGGCGTCATGGCAATCACTGTCGATGCAGCATTACGCACAAACTCAACATCATGACTAACCATACAGACAGTACCCTCAAACTCATGCAACGCCTGCTCGAGCGTTTCTCTAGCTGCGATATCTAAATGCGTAGTAGGCTCGTCTAACAGCAAGAAGTTGGGAGGATTAACAAGTAATCGCGCAAAAGCTAGCCTAATTTTCTCACCACCACTAAGCACGCTAACTTTCTTCTCTACCATCTCACCAGAAAAACCAAAGCCACCCAAAATCCCGCGTATTTTCTGCTCTGACACATCAGAGGACTCCTGCCTAACCGTTTGAAAAACGCTAAGTGTCTCATCCATCGTATCTGTCATCTCCTGCGACTGATATCCGGAAACAACCTTATGCCCATGCACCATCTTTCCATCTGTCGGTTCAAGACTACCAGCCAATATCTTCAGCAATGTCGTCTTACCCATACCATTCAGCCCAACTAGAGCAATCTTATCACCGCGATTCACAGAAAGACTCACATCCTTAAAGATCCATTTATCATGATCATAAGTGAACGATACATTATCAAGTCGCGCAACTTCATTACCCGTCCGTGTAGGTGTACCCATCCTGATCTTACCAACACTCTTTGCGCTATTAGGCACGACAATCTTCTCCATCTTGTCCACCTTCTTGATCAGACTCTGAACAAGCGCTGCCTTAGTACTTTTGGCTCTAAATTTATTTATTACACGTTCCGCCTGCTGCCGCTTACGTTCCTGATTCTTATGCGCAGCCAGACGCTCCTCTACACGTGCTACACGCTCAACCGTATAATAATCATAATTGCCGCGATACTTCGTCACCTGCGCGTTTGCAACTTCTAAAGTTATATTTGTGAGGGAATTAAGCAGGTAACGGTCATGAGAAATCAGAACAAGTGTTCCATGAAAATCGCGCATGAATCGACGAAGCCACTCAACCGCTGGTAAATCAAGATAGTTGGAAGGCTCATCCATCAACAAAATTTCAGGATTAGCAACTGTAGCACGCACCAACTCAGCGCGCATCTGCCAACCGCCACTGAATTCCTTCAGCTTCTTGCCAAAATCATTACTGTCAAAACCAAGCGCACTCAATGATGCCTCAGCCTTATTCCGAACATCATAACCATGCAGATCCTCAAACCTAGTCTGTAACTCACCAAGCTGTTTAAGAATCGTATCTCGCTCAACATCCACTACGCCAGAGTGAAGCTTGCCTTCCAACTCTTCCATTCTATGCTGTATACGCACAATCTCAGGAAAGCCACTTTCGCAATACTCAAGCAGACCAAGATCATCATCATTCCCCGACAGCTCCTGCCGCAAATAACCAAGCCTGCAATTCTTCGGCAACGAAATAGTCCCGCCATCTGTCGACATCTCATCAGCAATCAACCTAAAGATAGTACTCTTGCCCATGCCGTTAGGCCCAACAACACCAACCCGATCCCTTGGCGAAATCATAAAGCTGACATCATTAAGGATCTCTTGACTACCAAAATATTTACTAACCTTCACAAACTCAATCATAATACCCTTGTTAAAATCGTCTAAAAACCAAGTCGCCATACTGCATGTTTAATCATAAATATGCAATAACAATGGATAGTTACAACAAACATATATTGCACGCAGCCACATCTTTTGTTATTGATATCCATTATGAATGCTCACAGTCAGGCAAAGCAATTTCTCAAAAAAGAACAAGCATACAGACTCGGCATGCTTACTACTGAATCATCGCATCCCAAAACCACCACCTTAGGTGAAACAGCCCAACACGATATTCAAACAGCTGTCAAACTACTATTTGATGTTGATGCCGACATTTTTCCCGTTGCTAAACGTATTTTCACCAGCGAAACTTTCTCTCAACTAGTTACCGCCATGCAGAAAACAGTCAGTAATGGCAACCGGATCTTCTTTACAGGCTGTGGTGCAACCGGCCGCCTATCCATCCTGCTAGAATCCATGTGGCATCGATTCTGGAAAAATTTTCCTGCAACTAATAACATCCCTGAAGAACAAGTCGAAAAATACTCAGAGCAAGTAATCAGCGTGATGGCTGGCGGTGACTACGCCTTAATCAAGTCGGTAGAAGGTTTTGAAGATTTCGCCGATTTTGGAAAATTCCAACTGCAACAGGCAGGTGTTAAAAAAGGCGACTTAGTTGTAGCCATCACCGAAGGTGGCGAAACACCTTTTGTGATCGGTACCGCCTGGCAAGGATTGAATGCCGACGCAACAGTATTTTTCGTCTATAACAATCCAACCGAACTGCTTAAGGAACATGTCATACGTTCCCGCGAAATCATTAATGAACCCAGAGTGCATAAGCTTGATTTATCAACCGGTCCAATGGCTGTTCGCGGCTCAACACGAATGCAGGCAACCACCATCGAACTACTGGTAGTGGGAGCTGCACTAGAAAGCGCACTCAATAGAGTTATATCAGCCACAACAACTGCTACGCTACAGTATGCAGCTAATTTCCAACAGCTCCTAAATGAACTATCCCGCCAAGACTCAATCGAAAAGATCTCTGCAATAGCTACACTGGAAGCTGAGCTTTATAGTAATGGCGGACTCGTAAACTATTTTGCAGATAACTTCATGTTAGATATATTAACCGATACAACCGAGCGCTCACCGACCTTTATGCTACCCCCCTTCCGCCCATGCAGTGATACTTCTTCGCCACACAGCTGGGCTTTTATTAAAAATCCATTATTGCCAACCATTACCGCATGGTCAGACATGCTGGGCCGGACACCACGCGGCATCAACTGGACTGCTAATGACTACAAAAGAATTAATGCTCCATCCGAATTATGCAACAACCCACCACAACTAAACAACAGTGCTATCCATGAGTTTATGATTGGCAATGAGGCTGATTCAACAAGA
This sequence comes from bacterium, assembly GCA_030632465.1. Classification (GTDB taxonomy): domain Bacteria; phylum Verrucomicrobiota; class Kiritimatiellia; order UBA8416; family CAMZLY01; genus CAMZLY01. Next base: position 15,843 of record DAOVUR010000010.1, read on the forward strand.
AATGACCCAGATAAGAATATATTAAGTGCCGTCTTGGCAGGTACGGAAAGTGCCAAACTTACCGGCGACCACCCATTCGCACTTGCATTTAAAGATGCTACGAAAGAGCATAAACGCACTATCATTATTTATGCAGGAGAAAAGCATCCTACAACCACTAATCCAGATATTTTTCATATCAAATGTCAGCTACCAAACTCCCCACTTAACCTATGGGAACATTTGGCACTTAAACTTATCCTCAACACTCTTTCCACTGTCACTATGGCGGCAACAGGTCGAATAAAAGGCAACTGCATGGCATGGGTATCACCAAGCAATAAAAAGTTGATAGACCGCGGCACGAGACTAATCTCCGAACTCGCAAATATTGATTACGATACAGCATGCCACGAACTATTTATTGCACTTGATAAAGTTAAAGAAGATATAGACAAAGGAGTTGAACCAGCATCACCAGTTAGTAGAGCGGTGGAGAAATTAGTGAATAACTAATAGTGAACAGTAAATAGTGGAAATAAAAATAAATGATAAACAATGCACGAGGTCATTAAGCGGAGCCGAAATGCCTCGTCTATTCACCGGCCCTTCGGCTCCGCTCAGGGACCTCACTTATTTCAGGCTAAATACTTGCAACTATAACTGTATAAAAAAGGAAAAATATGAAAGCTGAATTAAAAGACCCACTAGAAAACATATACCCTGACTCTACTGTCGCTAAACGCCCAAAACAAAGCTTCATACTTGATCAGGCGCGCGGAACCATAGCATCCATACACATTCTGATTAACGAACTACACCCAGAGCAAAGGTTAACGTTTTCTGTTAAACGTAACGGTCAAAACGTAACCAGAGCAGGATGGTTCAAGCTTATAGATGTACCGTTGGAAGAAAATACAGGACTAGAATCATTCACCACCGCCACAATGAGCCCCAACCCTTATGTAATAAGAAAATCACCTTTTCGAACCTATGATGCAATGCAGCCAATATCAAAGTCTCTAAAGCCGGAAACAGAAACCGTTGCGCTACGTCTACATCTACCTATTCTACGAAACGCAAGACCAGGCACACAAACAATTACTATAGAGCTACAACAAGGCAAAGTTACCAAAAGTTTTGAACTTAAAATAAACATCTATAAATCAACAGTCACGCCATCTGGCAAAGACTCTCTCCCCTACACCAACTGGCTAAAGTTTGAAAGAGTTGCCGAACGACATGACCTAGAAATGTGGAGCGAGCCATACTGGAGAATGTTAAAACGCTACGCCGAACTTATGGCACATGGACGCCAAAACACTATCCTGATCCCATTTCTAAATATTTTTGACGATTCACCTGACGGACCAATTTTACAACGTCAACGCTTACGGAGAATCGTAAACATATTCACCAAAGCTGGTGTTCCATACATTGAAGGCGGACATGTCGGACGCCGGGCCGGCGGCTGGACGTCAGAATTTTTCAATGTGACGTATGGCGGTCGCGCTACTGAACCAGAAGGCCACAAACTTCTCGCCTCTTTCTGTAAGCAACTCATGGAGGAGATAGAACGCAACAACTGGCAAGATCGCTGGTTTCAGCATGTCACAGATGAACCTACCGAACATAATGCAGCCGAATACAGAATACTCGCTGGTATTATCAGGAAATATATGCCAGGCATACCACTAATTGACGCATCACAAGACCCAACCTTAGTTGGTGCCATTGATATATGGTGCCCACAAGTACAGGATTATCAACATGATCGTGAACTTTATGAAGCACAACGCGCTATTGGTGATAAAGTTTGGGTTTACACCTGCTGTGTTCCTGGCGGCCCATGGTTAAACAGATTTCTTGATAACGAGCTACTACGCCCCGTACTAATAGGTTGGGCAGTATCTCTATATAATCTAGATGGATTTCTGCACTGGGGCTTCAATCAGTATAGAGAAGATCAAGATCCATTCAAGATGAGCGTCCTACAAAAATGGTGGGGTAGCGCAAACAATCTACCCGCAGGTGATACACACATAGCATACCCCGGCCAAGGGAAACCCTGGTCAGGACTTAGACTAGAAGCACACCGCGAAGGCATGGAGGATTACCAGCTACTCAGAAAACTGGTTATCAAGAATCCTAAGAAAGCAGAACTTATAACAGGTAAAGCTGTTCGAGCCTTTGATGACTACACCAAAGATCTAAAACAGTTCCGCCGCATCAGAAAATCACTGCTAGTAGCGCTGGGGTAAACAGTTCCCAGATATCAGCTCATCTACAACTAACATTCCCGCCCCGCCCCATGAAAGCGCAAGCAATTGCCGGATGTTTTAGGTGGCGTGACGTCTCCGACGGAGCCTTCCCACAGGGAAGCTCGCCGACTAGGCGAGGTCACATCCTTAATCGACTAGGTGGTAACGACTGGCACTCTAAGTGTATAGGACTAAGCGTAAAAAAGACTAAGTGTAGTGGACTAAGTGCAGTGTAAGTGTAACACACAACTAGGACTACGTCCGTCGTCTGCTCCGTCGGAGACGTCGCGCCACCATCCCGTAATCATTCCTAATCTTTTCACAAGAGCGGCTTCCGTGCTTTCAGTGACTTCCGTGGTTCCATCTTTTCACAAGAGCGGCACCGTAGAGCAGCATCCTGTGCATCCTGTAAATCCATGTGAACACCTCCCGTAGAGCGGCCTCCGACATCCGACCTCCGGCTTTAAGCCAATGACTCACGCACACGTTGTAATTCTTTTTCAGTATCACCAACAAGCTCATCAATAATAGCCTGTACAGGCATCACTTTATCAACCAGCCC